>NZ_DFUB01000018.1:0-124308 GCF_002379575.1 Flavobacterium sp. UBA4197 | reverse complement strand
CACATAATTAAAGAACGTTCCATTGGTTACGGCGACATAGCCTTCCGGATGGGAGAAGAATTTCAGCTCCTGATTCTCGTAATGGAATGCATTTGAATAATCCGTAACGGTCGTATTTCCTGAAACGCTTACTGCCTTACGTACCTTAATTTATTGGCACGGATTACAAATCCGCGCCATCGGGTGCTAAGGTGTTAACGAACGACTATATTAGATTTAAATTTTCCAAAATAGGCTGTATTGAATCCTCATTTAATTCAACACTCTTTAAAATAGATATAACTTTATCAATATCTTTTTCTTTTACTGCTTTATCAAATTCTTCAATTTGACCACTTACATAAAGTCTTTCATTTAC
The DNA here is from genome assembly GCF_002379575.1 of Flavobacterium sp. UBA4197. Lineage (NCBI taxonomy): Bacteria > Pseudomonadati > Bacteroidota > Flavobacteriia > Flavobacteriales > Flavobacteriaceae > Flavobacterium > Flavobacterium sp. UBA4197. The sequence continues at coordinate 123,950 of NZ_DFUB01000018.1, read as the reverse complement.
AGTCATTCCTAAATATTTATTTTCCATATTCTAAAATTGTGGATTAACTCCTGATACTCTATTTATTTTAACATTTTTAGGGTCTATTATTAATTCAGGTAGACCTCCTTTATTTCCATCTAATGGTAGAGCAGCACGTGTTTGGATAATATTTTTATTTTTCACAGTTCCTTCAAGCACAAATTGTCCTGTATTCGTAGCTCCACTAGCACCTCCTGATGGTAAACCCGCAGCATCTCTAAAATTTGAAACTTGAGCTGGATTTTCCGTTGTCCAAGAAAAACCTGCTGCTTTTGCATCGCCTCCAAATACCCTAAAAACATTTGTAGTTTGATTTCCTTCAATAATTGCTCCAACTCCTTTTGATACTGCTCCTGCTCCCTTAGTACCAACAATAGCTCCAGCAACTTCGCCTAGCACTTCACCTCTTTCAGAGCCATTGCCATTAACTAATTTATTTCCGCCACTAACTACTCCGCTTAAAAGAGCATTACCAGCACCTGTAGAATTTGTCCCGAGTGCTTTGTCTACTGCTCCTGAAGCTTGTGACCCAACTGCCACCCATAAAGCTACATTTCCAATTCCTTTAGCGGTCTCTACAGGATGAGCTACAGCATTTACTAACCCTTTGGCACTATTAACCAAACCTTGAGTAAAGCCCATAACATGCGCGCCAACCCCATTCGGATTAACTGTCTTATCTATATTTAACACATTTTGAAACCAAACCCCTTCAAGTCCTTCTAATTCTCTGTGTGAAATGACTTTGTTTTCTGCAAAAGCATAAGTCGACTGATATGTGTAATCTTCAGCTAACGGATCAATAGACATAAATCTACCAATTGCATAATCATAATTTCGCCATTTAAAACTATCCCAATTAAGCCCAATCTCTTCCTGACGTTCTTGACCTTGATATTTATACTTAAAAGGGTTTACCGGCGTTCTGCCGCCTGCCTGTTCGAGTGTCGGAACTGCATAGCCTGGAACGCCATTTACTGGTGGAACAAAACTATATTGGTTAGTGTTATAAGCTCTGTGCTTTAATCCGAACGGGTAGTAATGACTTTCCTCAATGATTTTTAAACCCTCATTCTGGTCATCCCAAGCCCAGCTTAGACGAATATTACCAATATGGTCGGTATAATTGAACACATAATTAAAGAACGTTCCACTGGTTACGGCGACATAGCCTTCCGGATGGGAGAAGAATTTCAGTACTTGATTCTCGTAATGGAATGCATTTAAATAATCCGATACAGTCGTATTTCCAGAAAGAGTTACTTTTTTGCGAACCTTGACACCTGCGGCATTGTAAATATAGTTAATTTTGTCCCCCGCGCTAAAGTTTATTTCGGTGGGAAGATTTAGATGGTTATAAGCTATTGATGAAATCTTTTTATTTTCATCTTTAGTCATATTACCGTTTGCATCATACGAATAGTCATCTATAGTACTGCCGTAAATATTATCTCCAAATCCTTCCGGATTATTTGTTATATCATTTACCCTTAAAAGCTTATTACCATTATCATAGGTATAGGTTAGATCGTCAATATCAATTGAAAACACAGGATTGTCTAAATTCCCGGTACGCTTTAAGGTCGTTATATTTCCATTCTTATCATAAGATAGCAATTCATTATAAGAGCCAGGAATTGGATTTAATGTCTTCGGTTTTTGGTAGAATGCACCTGTTAACCGGTTTAGGTTATCGTACTCATAGCCGTATTTACGTATAGTACCATCCCCGCTGGATTGCCAGAACGTTTCGGCTATATTCCCGTTGTATAGTGGTGTAACTTTTCCATTTATACTACTTGCTGTTTTAGAAATTGTACCGTTTTGGCTCTCTGTTACTTCATTGTAATTTATGCGGAATCCAAAAAGATCATCTGGACTTTTCATAAAATTAGGACTGCCTGTTGGTGCTTCATTGTTGATGTCGGTCATCCAGCCACGGATGTTATAACGATAATCCACCTTTTGAAGTCCTACCTCTCCAGTGCTGTCTTCACCTCCAATATTTTTAGAAGTTAACTGTCCTAATTCATCATAGGTGTTTTTTACAATCAATTGTTCAGCACCACCATTGATTTGCTGTTTGTGGAGCAATAAACGATCCTGATCGGTATAGGTAAAAGAATCCGTCAGCTGTAGTAAAGTGGCACTGCCATTTTGCTTATGATATGTTTTTGCATAAACCGTTTTACCTGTAAAATCCAGCTTGGTATCAACTTGTGTGTAACCGCCTAAATGATTGGTGGTATAAGTTCTGATATTCCTGCCCTTGACATCATACAATAGATAGCTTTGTTCATTTAAGGTTTCAGAACCATTAGTTAGTATGCGCGTCCAACTCCCTGTGGGAAATCCAACAACGGATGTGGTTACATTTTGTCCTTCAATCTGCGAGGGTAACGCCGGTGCATTCGGATATAAGTAATCGTCATAATAAGCCACAGTTAACAGCTTAAGTCCAGTTGTTGGTACGGTCAGATTGGTGTAGTGAATCCCCACACCGTCAATAACTGTTGTCATCCCTGGCTTTAATCTTACCTCATAAAAGTTATTTGTTGCTGAATTATACTGGCTTTGCAAAGAACTTCTCGATTGGTTTGATGCAAACCAACCGGTATAGGCCGTTCTACCCAAAGCATCGTATTTCGTGATTACCCAGCCTCTTTCTTGTGTTCCAAATGGTGAATACATTTGACTGGTGGCAACAGCTCTATCTAATTTGTCATAAACCGTATACTCCCATTGTTTTCCAGGCAGTTTTTTCTCGACTAAGCGGTTACGGTGGTCATATCGGTACTGATAGCATAAATCATCCAACTGGTTTACGGGATTGTTGACCAAGGGTGGAATTACATAAGTCAGATTATCATAAAGATCATACACGTAGTAGGTATCGTGCGCACCATTATTATAACTACGTTTTAATATGACACGACCTTCCTTGTCCTTAAATTCTTCGGTAGTGTTATTGGTTCCCGAAGTCCAGTTTTCGTCCTTGGTTACCGTTTTATACAATTGGTTAGGAGTATAATTCCCTTTATCCTGCAATTGAATGGAATAAAGTCCTTGTGCAGCATCCCATGCTGTGATCGCAAAGTAATTTTTTACTTCACCCGCAACATTGGTCTGATATTCATACTTAACGGTATGGTCTGTATCTGAGTTTGGATTGATCTGCCAGTCGGCTCCTTGAGCACCTTGCTTCAAAAGTCGCGCTGATGGTGATGTTTCCAGTATTTTTTCACTGAAAGGGTATTGCCCGGCATATTGAGCATAATTCAGCGTAGCCTGTTGTGCGCTGCTTTGGTAACTCATATCTGCCGTGGTAGCCGGGTAAGGAAGATAGTCCTTTAACTGCTGCCCCTTATCATATTCAATATGAGTAATAATGTCCTTGCCTGTTGCCGATTGTTTGCTAGCAACATGTTGAACAGGGCGTCCAAGTCCATCATAATAAATAACTTCTGTTAATGGACGTCCTGCGTTTGCTTCCCGATAAGTGGTTTTCTTCGTATAATTTTGTGAAGGGGTCTGCGCTTGCATCCATAGCGGCAGACTTAGCAATAGTATTAATATTAATTTCTTCATAACCAATCTCATTATTAGTTGAGTTTATAATTATTGTCATAGTCCCCGATGATATTCCCTTCGTGATCCTTCACCTGTTTTAAACGGTTCAACACATCATATTCATAAGTCGTGATACGACAATTGCTATCGATAGATTTAATCAAAAGTTGTGTTACCGGATCATAATGATAGAAAGTTACCTGACCGCCCGGATAGTTCTGCGCCATGTTGCAAGGCGTGCCCGGAACTATTTCAGGAAAGGTTATCGGTTCGCCACTTCCGGAACCACTTGCTGCTCCGGTATAATTTTCAATTTTCATTAATACCTGTCCGAAAGCATTGTAGACGTACATCGTCTTTGGGCCATTTTTCATTGAAACCAAAGTCGCGTTGGCCTGGCTGTCATATTCTTCAATTAAAACACGATCTTCCAAAGCTCCTGCCGTTCCTTTGGACGATTGGATAATTTCCGGTAATATCAGATTCGGTTTATTATTCCAGCTCTTGTAAAGTGTTCTTTGCGCGCCGGTCAGGGTAGGCAAAACAGCACCCACACCTTTGAACGTGCGTTCTTCAACGGGTGCAGAAACCTTGTTCAACTCTAAAAGCTTGCTTACCGCTGCAGTCTGTGCCGCAGTAATTCCGGTCAGCAAATGCGGCTGGTTGGCATAGATTCTATTATGCCAGAACACTCCATTGTCTTCACTGGTATAGGTAACGGTTCTTGTTGGCAATCCGATCAACGCATTGTAGATGAACTCCTGTTTGACAGCAATAGACTTGTAATTATCGTCGTTTACACCCTGAATGGTCATCGGAACCGGTTCTATAAACTCTTTGCTGTTTTGTTCGACCAACTCTACTCGTCTGGCATTCAGATAATATTTGCTTAAATCAAAATTATCGACGCCGCTATTAATAAATAAACAGTTATAAAAAGCATACCCGCCAATTACACCACTCGTATGAGCAATATCGTCATACTGATATTTATAAGTTTGCTCTTTGGTTTTGTAGAGCGTATTGTTTCTCTTGATTAAATCAATTTCATCAAGCAGTGTGCCGCTGAATATCTGTTCGGCATTACCGTTATACATTGCTTTTTCGTATTGGAAAATGCTTCGGGAAAACGGCTGGATTCCCACCTGATAATCCATGAACTGGTTGTTAAAGTGTTTTTGCTTTCCGCCCAACTCGAAATCATCCCCGCCGTAGCTGATGGTCACATATTCATATTTTTTATCCAAAACCCTTAGCGGAAAAGTGGTTTGAGAGGACAGGCTTCTAAAACGAATTTCACTTGATTTTGGCTGTAAAATCGGAGCACCACCACTCATGTTGCAACATTTGATTAACTGGTAATCTATTGTATATTGCGGTTTCGTAGGGAAATTCAATAACTCGAACGGGTCTTTTAGCAAATCCTGTACCTTATTGTAATAATAGCGTTTAACAAATGCATTCTGGGTTGGTGCTGTATAATCGGTTGTTCGTATCACCCTTATACCCGGTTCGTCAACTGTTTTGAATCCTTTTGTATAATTAAAGTACATCATTGCTTCATACTGAATTGCAGATGAATAAGCATTTGATATTTCAACGCGATAAGCATGTCCTTTTATCGTATTAATGGTAAAGTCACGTGTGAAAGCAAAGTTGCCGGTACCGATTTCGATCGTACCGTCGGGCATTACAATATTGGTAGTTTCTGTTGTATTGGCTGTTTCATCGATCAGTTTAAAAACGATTCTGTCCGTATGTCCCATCTGGGCATTGGCGGTAACATCAATTTTCACAGCTATTTCTTCATCAATAAAAGCCTTGGATGTTGTCCCCGTCCCATTGGGATCAAAAACAAGATCGCCCAATGGTGCTGAAGCTGTTGTTCTGGTAGCCGGTATACGACCAGGACTATTTCGCCATATATTTACATTAACAGCTCCTTTTACGTAATCTTTTGCTTTTGGGGCTTCATACTGAAACTCTGTATATCCACCGGTAGGAAAAGTGATTTTCTTCAGTGAACCCTTTACAGCATACGTGAAATCGGAACTTCTGTCGGCTAAATTCGGATAATAATTATGAAATAGGATATCGTTGTTTTGCGGTAAAGCTGTGGTATTACTAATCTTTCCATTGTAGTAGCCGTAAGTATCTGTTGCCTGGCTCATTCTGCTGTTAGGTAATGCCAATGGATCATTATAGTCCATTACGTATTGTTCATATTTTCTACCGCCTGAGCCATAGTTCTTATCCTTATTAAACTCAACTTTATTCAAAAAGAAACGTTCGGAGGTTGTGGCAGTCTGTGGGAACAAATAACTCAGATCAACTTTATGCAGGATGTTAGAGCCGTTCTTTACCACAATATTGTTCAGTACCTTAGTATAGTTAAAAGGCGAACCTGCACTTGTACCAAAAGATACCTCTATATAATTATTGGCGCTTCTGATCTTTGACAGGTGCTTCCCGTTGGAAACAATTACCCCATTTGCAAAATAGGAATGTCCTTCATCGGTTGGCGGTCTCACACACTCCATATTTGGTTCCGTCAACTCATATTCGATAATGGTAACCCGTTCGCCCTGATCCAACCGGATATGTCTGTTTACAGGATCGGTTTCATAATCAAAATAAACAGTTCCATAATCGGGATGTTCCATCCGGGTTAAATAAAATCCTGTTGGGGAATAAGGGTTATCGTGCGTAGTTCCCGGAAAAGTGGTTTCTGTGGCATTTTCCCCGCCAAAATAATGTTTTATTCCATCGGGTGTGGTAATGCAAAATTCCTTACTTTGGCGCAATCGTGCTTTAAGGTCGGTTTCTGTTCCGACGATTTCAATTTTAAGATTACTGTCGGCCTTAACCAACCGTGGTATAAAATTGTCATCCATAAAGAAATTGCCGCTATAGCCCGGAAAAGAGAAGCTATACTCATCCGGCTTAACATCATAGACACGTCTTAATTTGGCAAAGATCATGTTCAGCCAAGCTCCATATTGCGATCCGTTCAGAAATCCTGCCGGATCGATCATATCACCAGTAATTCTTCCGTCTAAGTACTCCGATTCATCTGGTTTATCGTGAATCGTTCGGGTAATAACACCCCCGGCATTCAAAGTCCAGTTAATTCCTGTCCAGCTTGCAGTCTGGTTCACTTTAACCCCTGCACCGGTATAATTAAGCGTAATCGGAACTTCTAATTTCCCTGCTTTATAGGTATATACAGGAATGTTTGCCGTGACCATCCCGGTAAACTCATTGATCGGAATATCGCCGTATTTGGTCAGTGCAAAAGCGTTTGGTGATGCTGGCGTATAATCCGGCATCTTTAAATCCAGTGCTGCGGCGGGTTGTTGCTCCTGCGCCATAGCTGTGCCATAAACACCGATTAAAAGTAAGGTGAGTAATATATTTTTCATGATAATTTCTTAATTTTTATCAGGGTTGATACCCTTAATTACTTTTATAGAATCCGTTTGCAGATTGGTACGGATTTCTACGATATAAATCCCTTCCGGATAACGGCTTAAATCTACAGGGACAGTCCGGCTGTCAATGTTGAATTGTTGAAGCTGTCTCCCGGACAGGTCAAATACCGAAGCAGTACCACTTTGAAATTCATAGCCCACCACGATATTGGTAAAGTTTTGTGCCGGATTTGGCAAGGCTTCAATAGCTGATTTCTCCACTTCTTTTTTATAACGGTCTTTGAGTTTTACCACCCAGAAGTCGCTGCTACCATTTCCACTGTTTTTATCACGGGATGGTTTGCCTTTCGAAGTCCCGGCCAGCAGGTAACCACCCTCACGAGTTTCTATCAGTTTAGATAAAATATCGGAATCGTCGCTACCAACGGTCTTGCTCCAGAGCTCTTCGCCTTTGGCATTGATCTTTAGTGCAATATAATCGTTGATGTCTTTTTTATCTTTCTTTCCGTCCGATACCTCTGTCTGGGCATAACCGCCAATGAGCAGCGTACCGTCTTCATTTTCCACTATCGAAGTCAGCAAGTCTACTGCTCCGTAGTTATAAGTTTCCTGCCAAAGTGTTTGCCCATCGTCATCCAGACGGACAATCCAGAAATCGGTTCCTTTGGTATTCGCGCGACTCTTGTCGTTTGAAGGATTGGAACTGGAACTTCCGCCAAGTACATAACCGCCATTACGACTTTGAATCAAAGAACTCAGGTTATCATCACCATCACCGCCTAAAGTTCGTTGCCATTCGATAGCACCGGCTTTGTCGGTTTTGATGATCCAGTAATCACCTGTACCAATGTTGTCGCTTTGCTTGTTGCCCGAAGCCGGAGAGTTGGAATAGCCACCCAGGATATAGCCGCCGTCTTTGGTTTGTTCCACTGTTTTTAATTGGTCGAAACTTTTACCACCATAGGTCTTTTGCCATTCGATCGTTCCGGAAGCATTCAATTTCACAATCCAGTAGTCCAGATTACCGAAATTACCTTCTGTTTTATCACCGGATTTTCTCGAAGAAGAAGATCCGCCAACGATATACCCGCCATCTTTGGTACGACGGATACAAGCCAATTGCTCCTGACCGTTTCCACCAATCGTACGCTGCCATTGTTCGGCACCTTTGGCATCCAGTTTTATGATCCAAAGATCATCCTGACCTTTATTGTTGTCTTTCTTCTGTCCGCTTTTAGGCGAATTTGAAGTACCGGCCAGTATAAAGCCGCCATCGGCTGTTAACTGAACACTTTGCAAGAAATCCATACCGGAACCACCAAAGCCTTTTTGCCATTCGGGTGATCCGTGTTCGTCCATTTTCCAAAGCCAGTAATCAAAATTACCGCTTGATACCATTTCCTTGTTACCGTTTTTGTCGGATAGGGAACTGCCCGCGAGTAAAAACCCATAGTCGGGTGTGGGCAGTACATCTGCTAAAAATTCGGCGTGTTTGCCACCATACGATTTTTCCCAAAGTATATCTTGCCCGAAAATAGACCAAGATGAGAGAACTATCAATAATCCAATTAGCGTCTTTGTAATTTTAAACATGAAAACACATAGTTAAATTGATTAATAATAAGTTACATTTTGATCGTAAAAATATACAAGTATGTATATAGAATCCAAATGAAAAACCGTATTGACGCAAAAAAAGGGGGTATTCCCCCCCTCTCAACAGTAAATACACTTAACTAACTATCAACTAATTACGTATAAACACGTAATTTCAATTTTCAAAATGATGCCTTAGAAATTGATGAACATCACTTTCAAGATAAAAAGTCTTTTGCCCGATCCTTTTAAATGGTAAATTACCGGAAGCTCTATAGCGTTGTAAAGTTCTCTTACTAACTTTTAGTAATAAACATAAATCCTGGTTATCAAGAAGTTCTTCACTACCCAGCCTATTAGTAGAATTAAGCAACTTATCCAGTTTACGGCTCAAGAATTCTATTCTTTCCAGAATCCTTTCCATGTAAATCTCAAATTCTCTTTTATCAATATACATAACCGATCTATTTTAAGTTCTTCGATTTACATTCTCTAATCGCAATAGATACTGCTTTTTAAATTCAGATAAGGTAGCCGCATCTCCTTTGATCAAACGATCACTTAATGCCTTTTCTATATCAATAAGCCTATATACACATTTGCCCCGCAACATAGCGTATGGGATAAATTTATCATTCCGCAATCGTTGTAATGTTCGTGAACTGATATTAAGCAATTGACAAACATCTAGTGTGTCCATCCATATTTCATCCGAACTCTTGTTAGGTCCCTCCAGCTTAATAACGTATTCAGCAATCCGATCAATCTTAGCTACCAGAAGGCGATAAACCTCACTTTCCATTGTAATGATTTCCATAGTTTTCCTTTTTTACCAAAATTGCGATCCATTCAAAAGTTCTTTCACAATATCGGCACCGACTCGGATATGATTTTTTGAAATAAGGATGGTACAATCAATCTTCTAAAGCTTAGAAAAAGGATATTTATGAAAGTGGTTTTTACTTAGATAACCAGAAATCTCTTCTAGAAAAAACTACTATTCAGACAATTCGTCTAAAATGATCTTTATCTGCTTAATATATTTACCGTAAAAAAAGTTAATCCACATTGTCATTACAAGCATAACAATTCCTGTAAAAATCATTAAACATAAACTGAGCCATAATATTTTTTCATTAACAAAGAGATCAAAGGACTTCCCTTTTACCAGGTGTTTGTTAACGGCAAATAAAGCCAAACAAATAAGTCCATACGGTATCATTAGAAACCAAAATGACTTGTACTTTTCCATATACAAACGCAAGTCATAATATAGGTATATCAAACTGTTTTTAGTGTCCATTTCGTATTGATGAACGGTCTTATAAAATTTGTAAAAGCTATACAAATAATACGTTGACACAACAACAAGCATGGAATAAGCCATGAAATATACGGACTGTAAGGACTCTTGAAGCTTGAAAATATAAGGAAAAAACACAAACCCAATTATTCCCAAAATCTGAAAATAAAATTCTAGTTTCATATTCCTTTTAAGCTGCTCTAGCGGATGCATCGATTTCTTAAGCGTTTTGACACTTTTGGGAATATCCTGATCATTAATCTCGTCCCTTTTCCATTCTGATTTTAATTTTTCAAAATTCATAACCAAGCTTCTTGATGATTTTCTGTATTTTATCTTTGGTACGATTCAATTTTACTCGAGCGTTTACTTCGCTAATACCCAAATGTGACGCTGTTTCTTTATGCGATTGCCCCTCCATGTAATAAAAAACTAATGCTTTCTCAATTTGATTTAACTGTTGAGCTGCCTGATAAAATGCTCGCCATTGCACATCCTTTTCTCCTGTATATTCATCTGATACAAGGTCAGGAAGATTGTCTTTGTAATGCAGTAGACCTCTTTTTTCCTTTTTTAAGTACGTTATAGCGGTATTCACAGCAACTTTATACATCCAGGTAGAACGTAAGCTATCTCCTCTAAAACTACTATAAGATTTCCACAACTGAAGAATTATTTCTTGTTGTAGGTCCTTTCGATCTTCATAATTATAGAAATAAATTTGAGCTACTCTCCTAAGAATCCCTTTATGGTTCTCGATAAATTCAAGAAATGAGTTTTCGTCAACTTGTTGCACAGAGCGTATCGGCTAATATTCGCCCAATATATATACAAACAGTAAATTCTAAGAAAATTTTACTTTAAAAAACAAAAGGATTACAAATCTTGTAACCCTTTTATAGTCCTAAAATTTTAGAAAGTTTTCTGAATCAAGATACCATGCTATTTAAAACATTTAAAGGCTTTAACTCATTAATAGCAATTTTACCATAATGCATTTGTCCCAGAAATCCGGTTGGATAACTCATAAGCGTAAAATACCCTTCCATTATTTCTCCAAAAAAAACTGAACCAATAACTACTTCATCTTTACCCATTGCAACAACAAGATGATCGGTTTGGTACAAAACCATCAATTCCTTTGCTTCAATCGATTTCAAATAATGAGAGTAAGGGATTTCATCAAGTTCTCCACTTTGATTTACCAAGAAACGCTGAGCAATTCCAAAACCAGGATCAATTGTCTTATCCGTAGTTTTAGGAACAACTACCGGAGCTTTCTCCAATTCGCCATTATAGTTCCTTTTAATCGATGAAAACTCATCATGCAAACTTTTCATATCATTGGATATTTTGGAATCAGTAATACGTGCGTAAAGCTGCGTAGTAGTTATATTAGTATGTCCCAACATCTTCGACACCGTTTCTATAGACACCCCTTTCGCCAATGTAACAGTCGTAGCAAAAGTATGTCTGGCAATGTGAAAAGTCAACTTTTTAGCGATTCCACAAACCGTTGCGATTTCTTTTAAGTACTCATTCACTTTCTGATTACTAGGAACGGGTAATAAATTCTGCTTTTTGTCCTCGCAATCTGCATATTTACGAATTATTGCTTTAGGTATTTCCAAAAGGGGAATCCGAGACTGTATATTAGATTTCTGTCTATTCTTAAAAATCCAAAGATTTCCATCAAACGAATTTGTAATATCGGTAGTTTTAAGATTCCTAACATCAATATACGCTAGCCCAGTAAAACAGGAAAAAAGAAAAACATCCCTTACCCTATCCAATCTTTCTGATTCGAATTTCTTGTCAGTAATAAGCAAAAGTTCCTCTTCGGTAAGATAACCTCTATCAACTTTATTAAGCTTAATTTTATATTCCGCAAAAGGATCTTCCTTAATCAGTTTAGATTTTATAGCTGCCAAGATAATCCCTTTAAAAAACTGAATATACTTAGCTATTGTATTTGGAGCACACTTATACTTAGTCGCAAGATAGTCTTGATAATCTACAATAAAATCGTGCGTCAGATCATTAAGGTCTATGTCCGATAATTTGTATTTGGTCTTCAATAAACTTTCTAACCGCACACAATTTACCTCATGCTTATCCAACAGTACTTGGGATTTAATCTTGCTTTTCACAAGTTCTTCAAGGCTCTTATTTTTTTGTTTATAATATTCGATCAGATTATTACTGAGGACATCCTTATTTTTAAATCTGTTACGAATTTTCTCAGGTGTAACCGATCCTAAATCACTAAGCTCCTTATGAATCTTCTTTAAACTAACCTTTATCTCATCTAAGGTATCATTGAGAACTTTAGCTTCAGGAGACTTCCCAATCATCCGTTTTTCTTTGTCGTCCCAGTCATCAACAAAAATTTCCAAGTCAGAAGCAAACGGGCATTGCTTAGAATTAATTGTTAAACGTATCATAATCGATACTGTTCCATTTTTGTTTGGTCTATTCTTTCTCAAATAGAACAAGATACTTAATCCTTTCTTCATCATAACACTCATCATTAGAGTTAAACATAATTTATTATTTGTTAATAATGAGCTGTTTAAGCCTGCCTAATATTGACTAATGACCGACTAATGAGTAAATCGTTACCATTTTTTTAAGAGATTTCAATGGTAACGAATTGGTAACGTTTTCTATGTAAAAATTGGCTTTTAGTTGTCGTGACATGGAATAGACTCAAAGGAATGAAAAAGCGCCTTAACACATTACTGCATTAAGGCGCTTTCTTGATTTGGCAGACAAGTGTCTGACTATTTAGCGGAGAGTGAGACTCCCAAACCTTATTTTATAATACTTTGCAAATGTGCTAGTTACAATACCTTTTCAAATCATCGGTAACTATTTTGTAACGATTTAAAAGAACAATTTTTCATTAAATTGTCACCATTTGTCATTACCACGTTTACAAAAAAAAAGCCCTGAGATTAAAAATCTTAGGGCTAAATATGCGTTTTCTTCATTCTTTAGAAGATAGTCGCGGAGAAAGAGGGATTCGAACCCCCGGACCTGTTACAGTCAACAGTTTTCAAGACTGCCGCAATCGACCACTCTGCCATTTCTCCAATATGTCGCAACCATTTGCTGATTGCGGTTGCAAATATAGAAAGCTTTTTTATTTCTGCAAATTTTTATGGCAAAAAAATAAGCCAATTACTCCCTTATAAAACTTACCTCCTTTTACCGTTTTATAATCAGGTCTATAAAAACAGCTAAAAACGTTACAGTAATCGTAAAACAGAGCATCCCTAAGATGTAAGAAGCCGCCGCTTTAAAATAATTTACCGGTCTGACCGGATCAAAAAACTGCCCGATTGCCCAGGAACAGTAAACTAAAAACAACATTCCTGAAATCTGCATTAAACTGATATTCGTTACACCTTCGGCAATGGCGAAAACAGCAAACAACAACATCCCCATACCCATCACAAAGCATAACAGGATTAATATCTCAAAAAAATTATAGCGGTATTTGCGGAAGAACAGCTTTACCCAGGCTGCAATAAACACGCCCATGATAATATTGGAATACCCGTAATGATTCTGAATCCAGTCAAAAATAGCAACCAATGCCGAATTCTTTACCTCCTTCAGCTGCACATACCCACCTTCGATATGGAAAAAATGACTGATGATCGAATAAATCAGCGAACTGACAATAACAAAAAGTATCGGCTTAACAAGCCGGCTTCTGTTATCCGTGATAAACTCCCGGATGTTTTGCCCGGGTCTGATTATCAGCTCCTTTATCGTAAACAATATCCCCTTTTCAAAATGCAGTACGTGTTCGATCTCATGCAGGATATAATGAGCATCTATTCGTTTGAGATTTACCGGCTGTCCGCAATCGGAACAAAAATTCCCGGTCAGCTCACTTTTACAATTTTTACAATTACTCATTTCTTACTTCTTATATCTTACCTGAAACCTATAATTATCCATTAATAATCTTGTACAAAGTACAGAAAGATATTTAATTTGTACCTTACACCTCAGTGTAGTTTTAACATCCATGGAAAGAAATAAAAAAATACTGTTTTCCGATAAAAATCACATCTCAAGTATTGCGAAAGAAGAATCGTTTCAACTTGAGAATTACCTTGAAGTTGTCAGATCCTTTTCCCGTTTAACGTATGAAAGTATCTACGTGATCGACTATAAAGACATGGTATTTGAATTCGTTTCGGACAATCCCCTGTTTTTATGCGGCCATACTCCGGCCGAAGTTCAGGAATCCGGTTATGATTTTTACCTGAAAAATGTTCACCCGGACGATCTTGAATTACTCACAGTGATCAACACGGAAGGATTTAACTTTTTTGATAAATTACCCAATAATGAAGACCGGAAAAGCTATACCATCACCTACAACTTCCGCCTGATCAATGAAAAAGGAAAACCGATGCTCATCAGCCATAAGCTCACCCCGGTCTTTCTGACGAATGAAGGAAAAATTTGGAAAGCGATCTGTGTGGTTTCCCTTTCAAACAATCAGAAATCCGGAAACATCATCATCTCCAAACAAGGCTCCGGCAGTATCTGGAAACTGGACACCGGCAGCCGCGAATGGCTGGTGGAACAAAAACAAAAACTATCGCCAAAGGAAATCGAGATCCTGAGACTATACACCCAGGGATACAGCATCAACCAGATTGCCGAAATGACTTTTGTAACCTCCGATACCGTTAAATACCACAGGCGTAAAATCTTTGAGAACTTTGGGGTCAGCAACATTACCGAAGCCTTATTCTATGCCATCAACAACAAACTCATTTAAAAGTGTTTTTTGTATCTTTGGTCAGCACCCCGTTATGTAACCGCTATGGACCCTAAAGTTGATTTTTATTTTGATAAAGCCGACACATGGCAGAAAGAACTGAAACAATTGAGAACGATTGTACTGGAATGCGGACTTACCGAAGAATTAAAATGGGGTACTCCCTGCTATACCTTTCAGAAAAACAACATCGTTTTACTACATGTATTTAAAGAATACTGTGCCGTTTTGTTTTTCAAGGGTGCGCTGCTGCACAATACCGATGGCATCCTGATACAGCAAACAAAAAACACACAGGCTGCCCGCCAGATCCGGTTTACCAATGTACAGCAAATAACGGAGCAGAAAACCATCCTGAAAGCCTATATCTATGAAGCCATAGAAGTGGAAAACGCCGGATTGGAAGTCCGCTTTAAAAAAACGGATGAATTCACCGTTCCGGACGAATTTCAGCAGAAACTAAACGAAATACCGGCTCTGAAAATGGCATTTGAAGCCTTAACACCCGGACGCCAAAGAGCCTATCTCCTTTATTTTGCCGCACCCAAACAATCCAAAACCCGGGAATCAAGAATTGAGAAATACACCTCACAAATTCTCGAAGGCAAAGGATTAAAAGATTAGTCACATCCAAAAACCAACACATACCTCATACTTCACACTTCTAACCTCATACTTCTAACCTCATACTTCTAACCTCATACCTCAAACCTAAACCATCACCTCCCGGAACAGACTCTTAATCAACTCAATCTCCTTCGCATAGGTCGTATTCTTCCGGTTGGCAAAATAAAGCGTATTTTTCAGCTGCTTATGCCCTTTCCAGACCAGCTTTACCAGTCCGTTTTCAATTTCTTTACTGCACAGGAAATCCGGTATAACCGCCAGTCCTTTCCCGCTGCTCAGGCATCTGACGATCGAATTAAGATTCGGCACTATATAATTAGGTCTGAAATCGGGATTACTGCCAAAATTAAGCTGCCAGAAACGAAAAAGATGCTCCATATCCCCTGTTGTACCGTACCATTTCTGTGCTTTCAGCCATTGCTCCGCTTCGGCATATTTTTTCTGTTTGGTCAATTGCTGAAAAGGAACAGCATCGATATCTTTCCCCGCTACCAGTACAATGGTCTCCGATGAAAATGCCTGATGTTCAATATTACCGGAAGTCCCTTTTTGCGGCGTGATAATTAAATCCAGAATACCCTTATCCAGATTGTCGAGCATTTCGTGATAATCGCCAAAACGGATAATTACATTAAACGGAAGCGTAGAAATATACTGCTCCAGTGTGATCTGGAACGTTTCAAAACACATTCCGATACTAATGGTGGGCGTATGTTTTTCCGTGCTACGCTGGAAATTCTTCTCCGCTTCTTCCAATGAAGCAAGACTTTCCGCAACAGCGTTATACAAAATCTTTCCCCTTTCGGTAGGAACCATTTTCCTGCCGGAACGTTCAAAAAGCTTATAGCCCACATAACTTTCCAGGGAACTCAAATGCAGACTGACACCCGGCTGGGAAATAAACAAAGATTCCGCAGCACCAGTGAGCGTTCCGCTTTGATAGATTGCTTTAAACGTACGATACCATTCCAGATTTACCATAGCTAACTATAATTATTATAATACAAAGGTATAAATCATATTATTTTTATGATACTAATTTACCCTTTAATTTTGTCCTGTCATTTAATAACAAAATACAATGAAAAAAATATTGATCATAAATGCAGGACAAAACTTCGGTCATTCCGGCGGAAGGTTCAACAATACTATAGCAGAAGAAACACTTACTTTTTTCGGCGGTCAGCAAAACGTAGCGCTACAACAGACCACTATCGCAAACGGGTATAACCCGGACGAGGAAGTAGCCAAATTTGTATGGGCCGACACCATCATCTACCACACCCCGATATGGTGGTTCCAGGTACCGAACGGCTTTAAAAAATACATTGATGAGGTATTCACTGCCGGACATCAGAAAGGCATTTACCACAGCGACGGCCGTTCGGCAGCAAACCCGAAAATCAATTACGGAACCGGCGGTATGCTTCACGGCAGATCCTATATGCTTACCACAAGCTGGAATGCTCCGGAAACCGCATTTACCCTGCCCGGAGAATTCTTTAACGAACATAGTGTCGATGAAGGTCCTCTATTCGGTTTTCACAGAATGAATGCCTTTATCGGTCTGCAACCGCTAAAAAGCTTCCATTTCCATGATGTGGAAAAAAATGCCGACATAGACCGTGACATGGCTATTTACCGGGAACATCTCGCAACCGTATTCAACACCCAATTACACGAAAAAGCCGTACTATGAAAATACATTTAACAGCCATCATTAAAGCAAAAGCCGAATACCGGGACGACGTGCTGGCCGTATTACAGCACATGGTCACCCAAACCCGCAAGGAAGAAGCCTGCGAATTGTACAGCCTGCATCAGGGACTGGAAGACAAAAACATTTTTTCCTTTTACGAAATATGGAAAAATAAAGAAGGACTGGAAGCTCATAACCAGCAGCCTTACATTCAGGCATTTGGCGAACTTATAGCCGAAAAGCTACAGGAACAGCCAACCATTTTACGCACAACATTACTATAATACACCACAACATGGAATACAGAAAATTAGGAAATACAGCATTGGAATTATCGGCAATTACTCATGGCGCTTTTGCCATTGGCGGTAATATGTGGGGCGGCAACGAGAAAAAAGATTCCATCAACTCCATTCACGCCTCCTTAGATCACGGAGTAACCTCCATTGATACCGCTCCATTTTACGGATTCGGTTTAAGCGAGCAAATGATAGGCGAAGCCATTAAAGGAAAAGACCGCTCCAAAATACAGCTTTTAACCAAATTCGGATTGGTCTGGGACGGCAGCAACCAGGGAAAAGGTGAATTTTTCTTTGACGCCGAAGAAAACGGAACCAAAATCCCGGTATACAAATTTGCTTCAAAAGCCAACATTATTAAAGAAGTAGAAGAAAGCCTGAAACGTTTAGGAACAGACTATATCGACCTGTTACAATTGCACTGGCCGGACAGCACAACCCCCATCAGCGAAACGATGGAAGCGTTGGATTTACTGATCCAACAGGGAAAAATCCGCACAGCCGGTGTGAGCAATTATAGTGTAGACCAGTTAAAAGAAGCTTCCGGCACCCTGAAATTAGCCAGCAACCAGGTTTCCTACAGCATGCTCAACCGTGCTATCGAAAACGATTTAGTACCCTACTCTTTAGAAACCCAGACCGGGATTATCGTATACAGCCCGATGGAAAGAGGCCTGTTAACCGGTAAATACTTTAAAGAAAGTAAACTGAAAGACAATGACCACCGCAACGGATACTTCTCCCAGTTTGATCTGGATAAAGTAAAAACCTTTTTGGAAGCCATTGAACCGATTGCGCAAAGCAAAGGCGCCACGCTTTCCCAGTTGGTGTTACGCTGGACAACCCTTCAGCCGGCTATCAGCGTAGTATTGGCCGGTGCCCGAAACGCTGCACAGGCAATTGCCAACGCACAGGCGATGAACATTACCATCACGCCCGGTGAGCTGCAGCTGATTAACGATGAACTTTCAAAACTGTAATCATGAAAGCTAAAAATCTTTTATCAATCATAAGCCTGGCAGCGATAGCATTATCCGGCGGATTTTCGCTGCAAGCCCAGAACCAGGCAAACAACAGCTGGTATCCGTCGGGATATGGCGCAGCCGATGAAATCGGCGCCGCCAATCTGATCACTCCCGAAGTAGTCATGCAGGCTGTTAAACTGGTAAAAACAGGTAAAACATACCCTTTGGCTGTTCCGGTAGACAAAAACTTACCCGCCTTCCGGCACCGAAGCTTTCACCTGTATAACATCCAGCCCGGAGAACAGGGCGGACAGACATTAGGCCCGAATAAATTCAGTTTTAACGACGAACTGGTAAATGCCTGGACCGGCGTAGGAACCCAGCTTAACGGTATCGGTCATATCGGGATAGACAACATATATTACAACGGCAATAAGGCTGCCGATTTCGTTACCGTTGAAGGAGTCAAAAAACTGGGTATCGAAAAAGTACCGCCAATCGTAACCCGCGGGGTGGTTCTGGACATGACAGCTCATTACGGAAAAGCCATTGTACCCGGCGGTACCGAGTTTAGCGTAGCCGATATTCAGGCCGTACTTAAAAAGCAGGGATTAACGATCCGTAAAGGCGATGTGGTGCTGTTCAACACCGGATGGCTGGAACTGATCGGAAAAGATAACAAACAATTCCTGGAAGTAGAACCGGGTATCGGTATGGAAGCCGCAAAATGGCTGGCCGATCAGGGCATCGTTGCTTTTGGCGGCGACACCTGGGCTTCGGAAGTATATCCCAATCCGAAAAGTAATGACGAATTTCCCGTTAATCAGTTTATGCTGGCAAAACGCGGCATCTACAATCTGGAATTAATAGACAGCCGGGCATTAGTGAAAGATAAAGTCTGGGAATTCCTGTTTGTTTTGGGGCAGCCGTTATATGTAGGCTCCACCCAGGTTAACATAAACCCCGTTGCGATACATTAATTTCCACCGGTTAACGTTACAATACAAAAGGCTGGTGTAGTCCTGTTTTAGCAGTGCTACACCAGCCTCTTTCTTTTTTAATCTCTTAATTACGGACAAACCAACAGGCAGCAACCATTTGGAGTTCGCCGTAATCCGGTGCCGCATCACAAGCCCAGGCAACAATCCCGTCAGGACGTACCAGTATGGCACTCAATCCCAATTGCTCCTTTGCACTGCCCGAAACATACCGGATTTCCCGGCTATATTCATTTGCTAAACTCTTTAGGGAATCATTATTATTAAAATCAAGCAGTATTCCTTTCCCGTCATGCATCAAATCGCCAATTGTTGTACCGTCTTCCAACTCAAAATTGGGAACACTGTAACCGGTTAAAGGATGATTGCCACCGAGATGGTAATGCGTATGTACACCCCATACCCGTCCTGCAATATAGGTAGCTCCATCGCGGGTGTCGATAAGATCACGGACAATTGCATACAGCGCCCGGGCATCCGGATCCGGTTTCATGATCGCTGCCTGCGCACGCGACCAATCCAAAACACGCGCACCAATCGGGTGCCTTTCGGTAAAATAACTGTCCAGTAAACTTTCCGGTGCAGCCGTTTTGATAACCGCAGCAAGCTTCCAGCCCAGGTTCATCGCGTCGCCCAGTCCGAGGTTAAGTCCCTGACCGCCCAACGGTGCGTGAATATGCCCCGCATCACCGGCTAAAAATATCCGTCTGTTGCGATAAGCTGTCGCCTGCCGTGCCCTGTCGGTCCAGGTAGTGGCGATATACAGGGCAGTGATCGTAACATCAGTGTCCGAAATACGGCGCAATACCTCCTGAACATGTTCGGCCGTGACCGGCTCTCCCGAATTATGAAATGCCCCGCCATCAAAATCCTGTATAACCAGAAAACCCGGCTGCGATTGCAGGTACATCCCGGTTGCGGTCACGTTTCGGCCCGGAAGAAGTTTTTCCGGATTGGCCAGGTCAACTTTAGCAGAATAGCCGGTAAACTCCGGTTCCGTACCGGCAAACTCAAAACCGCCCGCCTTGCGGACAACACTACGGCTGCCATCACAACCCACAAGCCATTTGCCGGTAAAAGACTGTTCTCCGGACCGGACTGTCACGCCAGCTTCCGTTTGACAAAAATCCGTTACGGCAAAACCGCGTTTGATGGTTACTCCCAAAGTTACTGCCCGGCGGGTAAACACCGTTTCAAGCTCCTCCATTTCAGATAACAAATTC
This sequence comes from Flavobacterium sp. UBA4197, assembly GCF_002379575.1. Lineage (NCBI taxonomy): Bacteria > Pseudomonadati > Bacteroidota > Flavobacteriia > Flavobacteriales > Flavobacteriaceae > Flavobacterium > Flavobacterium sp. UBA4197. Next base: position 103,411 of record NZ_DFUB01000018.1, on the reverse strand, counting down.
GTTTCCGTTGCACCGGACAGCCGGTACGGCCACTGCGTGCTGTCAATATTGCCTTGATGGAATGGAATACCGGCAAAGTGTCCTACCTGGCGGCGCGGTCCTGCTACGGCATGGGAATGCGGATTTTTAACGCGTTTGTGTATTTCCAGTTCATGGAGCAGTCCGCGGCGGTAAAGTGCTTCGATAGTAGGTGCCGAAAGTCCGCGTATCCCGAAAGGAAGCTGCTTTAAAGGCGAATGCGGCTGCGCTGCCTTTTCCAGTACCAGCACCGAACATTTTGCCAGAGCCAGTTCACAGGCAAGGAATAAGCCTACCGGTCCGGCACCGGAAATGATAACATCATAAACCGTAGGCTGCTGTGCGAAATTGTTGCTTTCAATTGTTGCTTTCATAATGATATGATTGAAGCACAAAATTCCGGAATGCTGCTGTGTCTGGCTTGTACAAACACGACAAAATTACGGCTTACAGGCGGTTTCCCTTTTTTGCTTTGCGGGCAAATGCCGCCGGCGTCGTACCGCTGTAGCGCTTGAATTCCCGGCTGAGATGGGATTGATCCGTATAACCGAACTCGTGTGCCAAACCGGCAAGATTCGAATCCGGATAAAGCCATAAGTGGTTTCGCACCTGTTCAAAACGCATCAAACCGGACACGTCTTTAACCGTATAACCGGACGATTGTTTGAATTTCCTTTCCAGCGTACGAACCGTTGCATGAGCCGCTGCCGCTACCTCGCTAACCGGCAGCATCCCGTTGGCGCTTCTCATCGCCACTCCTGCTTTGGATAGTAGATTGTTGGCAGTAACCTGCGGCCGTGCCTCCAAAAAATACTGTTTTACCCGGGTCACCGCTTCATCAATCCTGCCGGCATCGATAAACGGATGTAATTCCGACTGAAGCCGGGCAACAGGATGTTCAAACAGGTACACTGCTGTGTTACCGGACGGCAGTCCGAGTAAGTCAAACACTGTCCAGGGAAAACAACGGATACCGATGATTTCCAGGCGGTCTTTTGTGTTTAGAATAACCGGCTGATTGAGCAGCCCCATAATAAACGGTGATGGTAACGGCTGCAGGTTTCCTTCAGAAGAAATGCTGCAGGGACTTCCGAAATGAAAAATTATTTCGGCATAGCCATCGGGCATTACCTCAAAATCTGATTGCAGTCCGCCAAAGTCTATTTGGGTATACCAAAAACATTTTATGATATCCCGCAGTTCCTCCGGTGGTTCAAATTCCTGGTGCAGCATGTTGAAAGATAGCCTGTTTGGGTTATGGAATATATAAACGAAAAACTACCATATTTCAGCGTGTCTTCCGGAACAGACCGGAATACGTTTACAGATTCATTAAAAAATTGCCTTATCGTCTAAAAAGCCTTATACCAACTGATTAAACAAGGAAACAATCCTATTCAAAACTAAGCAATTATTTTAAAGAATGAACAAAAGGACTAACGGGAATTGTTCCCGCCAGTCCTTTTTATGGGCAATAACCCGGCTTTGGTTATCCAGTTATTTTCAACGACTGAATAAGCCCGGCAGCTTGTTCAAAATAATACTTTAAAATTATCGGGCTGCCGGCAAATGTGCCTGAAATTTCGGCTGTCAGCACACCAAAAGTACCGCTTTCGGTATATTTAAGCGGTGTCATTACGGTTTTATAATCTTCGTTTGCTTTCGCAATCCATTGGGCAATTTCACTTCGCCCATTGTAGGTATTGCCTTCGTCAATAACTATGGCTGTTTCGGTAAAACAGGCGGCATAAGCAGCCGTGTCATAATTGTCCTGAGCTGCTATTAATGCGGCTATACTATCGGGTAAATTCATCCGGTTCTCTTTTATGGTTATTAAATGGTAGGAATCGTTCCTCCGTCAATCACATACTCCGTTCCTGTTAAATAGTGTGCTCTCGGCGATACTAAAAAGCCCACTAACTCTGCAATTTCTTCCGGTTGTGCCGGTCTGCCAATCGGGATACCGCCCAAAGCATCCATAACGCTTTGCGTTGCCTGCCCGACTGTACTGTTCGAACTTTCGGCTATCCGTTCCATCATTCTTGTTGCCGCTGTGGTCATGATCCAGCCCGGAGAAACGGTCAGCACACGAACCCCTTGGGACGACACTTCATTGGACAGGCTTTTGCTGTAATTGATCAGTCCGGCTTTAGCTGCGGCATACGGTAAGGTAGCATCAAATAACGGCAGCCTTCCCTGTATCGAAGCAATATGAATGATTACGCCGCTTCCTCTGGCAATCATCTGCGGTAATATTCCCCTGTCTAAACGAACAGGTGCCAGTAAATTCGTCTGGATCGTTGCCTCCCAGTCACTATCGGTAAGTGCGGCAAAACCGCCTCCGGGTGTTTCCGAACCGCCCAGATTGTTGATCAGAATATCAAGCCGCCCAAACTGCGACAGCACCCCAGTCACTACAGCCTGCGTTCCTTCGGGCTTGCTCAGGTCGGCAGCGATAAAGTGCAGCCGTCCGTCTTCTTTTTCAGGAGCATTACGCGCCGTGATAATAACGGTTGCCCCGGCTTTCAGTAATCGGTCGGCAATCGCTTTTCCGGCTCCTTTTGTTCCGCCGGTAACCAATGCGATCTTGCCCGACAATTCATTATTAAAATTAAATTCCTGTTCCATGGTGTTCTTTTTTATTGCAAATTTGGGGCGTATGATCAAGCTGTACAAGTACGGAAAAACGATTCCCATAGGGATAAATTGATCCCCTATTGTACATTTTGAAACATCGGGTTAAATTTGTATTATGTACGAAAGAAAAATTATTCCGAACCTGAACTGCGGCCTGGACCTGATTGGAGAAGTCCTGTACGGCCGGTGGAAAATCCGTTTGCTCTGGTTTATCAATGAAGGATACCTGCGGCCCAGCGAACTGCAACGCAAAATTCCCGATGCTTCCAGAAGGGTTTTGAATATGCAGCTTAAGGAACTGGAAGAACACGAATTGATTGTCAAGGAAATTTATCCCGTTGTACCGCCCAAGGTCGAATACCGCTTAACCGCATTTGGTGAAACCTTAATCCCTGTTATTTCCGTTTTAGGGCAATGGGGCGATCAAAATGAGGAGCGTTTAAGAACCGTGATCCTGAAAAGACTTGAAGACATCCGAAATTTAAAATCCTAAAAAATGGCGCTTTCCAACTACTTTGAATCCAATTATAAAATGTTCGGCTATGTCAGAATAGATGACGCTGTGCTGCACAATATCAATACCGGTCTGTATAAAATGTACATACAGGTATTGTATCTTCCTAAAGGTTATAAACTGACCATCGATTTTAATGACTATACCACGGAAGAGTCCACTTTGTTTTTTGTGAGCAACAACCAATACATTCAAATACTGGAAACCGGCAGCGAGGAAGCACACTTTATTTACTATAACCGTGATTTTTACTGCATACAGATCCATGATGCCGAAGTGGCCTGCGACGGAATACTGTTCAATAACATCTATAACATGCCAATGACCCGCTTATCGGAAGGAGAAGCGGCTATGATTGATCATGTCTATACGCAACTGATAGACGAGCTTACCATAAAGGAATCGTCGCAGGAAGAAATGCTCAGAACCTATCTGAAACAGCTGATCATCAGAGCCACCAGGATATGGAAAAAACAGCAGCTTGGCAGACTAAATGAAGAACCCGCCAAAGAAATCGATTTTTTCAGGGACTTTAGCCGCCTGGTGGAAATACATTTTAAAGACAAACATACCGTGGCAGATTATGCCGATCTTTTAGGCCTGGCTCCCAAAACAATCTCTGCCCGTTTTAACCGCCTGGATCTGGCAGCCCCGAATGATATTATTAAGGACCGGATAATACTGGAAGCAAAACGACTGTTGTGTTATTCTCCATATAGCGTAAAGGAAATCGCGTACAAACTGGGTTATGAAGATCCGGCATATTTTAACCGCCTGTTTTTGAACAAAACGGGTGACACGCCTTCCAATTTTAAGAAAAAATACCTTTTAGGGAAAAATATACAATTATAATCAACTTTTACACATTTTTTAAGCTTGTCAACCGAAATATCTTTGCCCTGTTAATAATCTAAACATTAAAGATATGAAAGTAGCATCCCTGTCAAAAATCAAAATCCTGACCTGCCTGTTAGTATTATCCGGTATTTTCGGAAATGTAACAACAGCCTTAGCACAATCATCAAAAACAATTAAAAATGTAGTCCTGGTACACGGGGCATTTGTGGACGGTTCCGGCTACAGAGGTTTATACGATATCCTGACCAAAAAAGGCTATAACGTTACTGTAGTGCAAAACCCTTTAAGTTCCCTGGCAGCCGATGCAGACGCGACCACAGCAGCTTTGGACAGACAGGACGGTCCGGCAATTTTAGTAGGCCACTCTTATGGCGGAAGCGTAATTACCGAAGCGGGCGATCATCCTAAAGTTGCGGCTTTGGTTTACCTTGCCGCTTTCCAGTTAGATAAAGGCGAATCGGCTTTGGATTGGGCCAAAACGGAACCCGGTTCTTCCAAAAACGGTATTTTACCAGCCGATGAAAAAGGAATACTGTATTATGACAAAGCCAAATTCCATGAAGGATTCTGTGCCGATGTTCCGAAAGAACTGGCAGACTTTATGTATGCTTCACAAGGCCGTTTTGCCGCCGCTGCATTAGCCGCAAAAGTGACCAGAGCACCCTGGAAAACAAAACCTTCCTATGGTATCGTGGCTACTCAGGACGAAGCAATCCTGCCTTCCATTCAACGTAAAATGTATCAAAAAGCAAAAGCTAAAATAACCGAGATCAAAGGCAGTCACGCTGTGTTTATCTCACATCCGCAGGAAGTGGCCGACGTGATCATCAAAGCTTCAAAAGAAATAAAATAAGTCTTATCCTAATTATAAAAACACTCCGCAAATCCCGGAGTGTTTTTTTTGTATACCCGGAATCTGATTTATACTATCCCTATTGTTTTACAGGATCGTACTTTGTTCCTGATAGCTTTTTTTTGCGGCGGCTACCTCATCACACTAATTAGCAACATTTTAAAACCCTGTAATATTCTTTAGTAATACTATGGGATTGCCATTCTGAACAACGTTTTATGTTTACATATTCGTTATATTGCGTATGCAATAACTACTAATAAATGATTGTTCAATTGTCCTCTGTTTCTAAAGAGGCGCTTAAAACACTATTGATATGCCCTGGAATCCCGAATTATACGACCAGTTTAAAGACGTCCGTTACCGTCCTTTTTATGATTTAGCCGCCTTGATTACACCTGAAGAATCGTTTCAGGCAATCGATCTAGGCTGCGGTACAGGAGAGCAGACAGCCATATTGACCCAAAAATTTCCCGGAGCCCATTTTACCGGTGTGGATGCCTCTCCGGAAATGTTAGCCAAATCCAAAGCTTTTGAAAACGAACGTTTGCAGTTCCGACAGGCAACAACCGAAGCCATTACCGGTTCCGGCCAGAAATGGGATCTGATTTTCAGCAATGCCGCTTTGCAATGGTCGCCCGATCATGAAACCTTATTCCCGAAAATGCTTTCCCTCTTACATCCCGGCGGACAATTTGCCGTGCAGATGCCGGTTCAGAAAGAGAACGTGCTGAATAAAATTTTATTTGAACTCATCGAAGAGCAGCCTTTTGCAACTTACCTCAACGGTTATAAAAGAGATTCTCCGGTATTGTCCTTAGACAGCTATGCACAGCTTTTGTTTGATAACGGTATGAAAGACATCCAGCTGTTTCAGAAAGTATACCCCATCATTGCTACTGATCACGATACACTGTACAACTTTATCTCCGGAACATCGCTGGTTCCTTATATGGAACGTCTGGACAAGGAACAGCAGGAACATTTTATCAAAGCTTTTAAAGAAAGGATAGCCCGGAATTTCCCTAAACTGCCTGCAATATATGCGTTTAAACGAATCCTGATGTATGGCATCAAAACATAATCCCTGCAACCGGACTTCCATAAAAGAGGCTATTTCAAAGCATTACCAATCCATTTTGATAGTTACAACAAAGTAAAATGATACGCTCAACAAAATACAAAAGAGAATCCCGTTCTAATTTTGCAGTATCAAATCATACAAAATGGAACAAAACAATTATCAGGGGGCATTACAGAAACCTATAGGTTCTGGATTTAATGCGGCATCCACAGCACAGGATGTCATTAAAGGAATCGATCTTACCGGAAAAACAGCCATCATTACCGGCGGCCATACGGGTATCGGATTAGAAACAACCAAAACACTTGTAGCCGCTGGTGCTACGGTTATCGTGCTGGTAAGGGATGTGGAAAAGGCTAAAAAGAACCTTCAGGGCATTACAAACATCGAGCTGGAAACCATCGACCTGATGGAACCCGAATCCATTGAAGCTTTTGCCCAAAAATTCCTGGCAACCGGAAGACCAATTCATTTACTGATCAACAATGCCGGTATTATGTGGGTACCTTTACGCCGCAACAGCCTTGGCATCGAATCCCAGCTGGCTACGAATTATCTGGGTCAGTTCCACCTGACGGCCAGGTTATGGCCGCTGCTAAAAAAAGCCAACGGCGCAAGAGTACTGAATGTTTCGTCCTTTGGCCACCAAATGGCACCATTTGACTTTGAAGACCCTAATTTTGAACGTCGGGAATACCAGACCTTATCGGGCTACGGACAATCAAAAACAGCTTGTAACCTGTTTGCTTTAGAATTGGACAACCGAGGTAAAGCCTTTAATATACGGGCTTATGCACTGCATCCGGGTTCGGTGTATGGTACCGATCTGGGCAGGGAAGAACCGATCGAACTATTCAAGCAACTGGGTACGCATGATGCTGAAGGCAACATTAAACCGGAAGTTGCTGCCCGGTTAAAAACCATTCCGCAAGGTGCTGCTACCACCGTTTGGTGCGCTACAAGTGCAGCCCTAAACCATATTGGCGGTGTTTACTGTGAAGATTCGGATATTGCCGAACTGGATACAGGACAAATCGAACACCGTTATGATGAGCCGTCCACCATATACGGTGTACAGCTGTATTCACTGGATGAAAACCATGCAAAACAGCTTTGGACATTAAGCGAAAAACTAACCGGTATATCGTTTAAAACCAATTAATCAGCAGTCTTTTTTTTCCTTTAACAAGGCTATAATCGAAATATTAATCCCACTGTCTTTGGCAGCTATCCGCATACCTTCCAAAGACAGTTTTTTTAGCAAACTTTCCCGTTCCAGTACAATTACGATCAAAAAATAACCTGATCCGGCGTAAAAGCACGGATATTGTTTATTTTTACAGGAATAGAACAGCTTGCTGCAGCAATACCCTATACCCGATGGAATACCAGGCAAAATACATCACTCCGGACATCAAACTCTCCTGTTATGAGGATAAGCTTTTTAAATCCGAACTACTTTTCGATTACCACATGCTCGTCTGGTTTATTTCTGGCGAAACAAGGATCATACAGGCCGACAAGATCTATTGTTTCGGGGCCGGTGATATTTTCCTGATTCCGCGAAACTGCCTGGCTACGGTGATCAATTACCCCAAGCACGGATTACCGCATAAAACAGTGGTGATGCACCTGGCTACAGAAAGGCTGCAAGAATTCTACTCCGGTATTGCCGTTAAACAGCAGAGCAGTACATCCCAAAAGATCTTTCATTTCAAAGACCATCCTTTACTGGAAAGCTGTCTGGCTTCCTTAATTCCTTATTTTGACATGGAAGGTGTTTTTCCCGAACATCTTGCCAGCCTGAAAATTACGGAGGCGCTGAGCATTTTGCGGGAAATCGATACGGATGTGGACCAGGTTCTGGCAAATTTCGGAGAACCCGGAAAAATGGATCTGATGACGTTTATGGAACGTAATTTTATGTTCAACATGTCTTTAGAAAAATTTGCCTACCTCACCGGAAGAAGCCTGGCAACCTTCAACAGGGATTTCCGGAAATTGTTTCACGCCACTCCGCAACGCTGGCTGCTACAAAAGCGGCTGGAACTGGCACATTATTACCTTGCCGAAAAGCACAAAAAGACCACCGAAATTTACCTGGAAGTGGGTTTTGAAGATATCTCCCATTTTTCCTATGCGTTTAAAAAACATTTCGGCTACACTCCCACCATGCTGCCGGCAAAAGGGTAATTTTATTTTTTAAATTAAAAAAATAGCCCTAAATTTATATTCCGCTACCCGGTACCGTTTTGCCGGATGGTTCCCATCTCCCCTTGATGCATAAGGACGTTTGGTACGATACAGAAATGTAATGTTGCAAACGAATGCTTATACCCAAAATGTTGTTCAAAGGTCAGAATAAGCCTGCCCTTATAATGCGCAGTAATGCCAATAAATATTACCGAATAAAAAGCCCCCGGAGTTACAAAAAAATAGTGTTAATCTAAATGTATTCCATGCTTAAATTCTTGCTTTTCTTTTTCCTGCTTCCGACGGCCACACCGGTAACGGATTATGAGTTGGCCGAAATAATGTCCGGATTATCCAACAACCAGAAAACCATCCTTTACCAATATGGTACGTTAAAAACCTACGGTAATACTGCAACTGCTGACGCTTTCTGGATAGCACACCAAACCGGACTGGCACCATTAACCAAACAGCAGGCCGCCCTGATCGCTTCGGATTTATTAGAGAATGCGCAATTGGCCTATACTGTCAAAAAAACATCACGCCTGCAAGCCTTAACCGGATTGTTCACTGCGGCACGGCTTTTATCGGCTGCAGCGGCTTTAATAGCAACCTTTGCCCTGCTGATGCTGCTCAAACGTTTCTGGCATCATATCTATGAACGGATTCTCCAATATTTAACCCCGTTCTTCCGCTTGCTTTTTTCGCCAAAAATACTCCGTTTTGAACTGCTGCTGCTGGCTGTGGCAGCGCTATATTTCGGTCCGGAGCTAAAGGATGTTGTCCTTCGTACCGTCACAATACACCTCGGCCTGGCTGTATTCTGGGTACTGCTGACCTCGTTTACAACCGGGAAGCCTTTTTATAAAATCACTTCCTTTTCTTTTACCTATAAAAAGCTGACTCCAAAAGAAGTACTGATACAAATAACGCTGCCCGCAGTGATAACAATATTGGCGATGATCCGGGTAATCTACCAGACCAAAGATCCTTGGTATCCGTTTGAAATAACCGTGTCTGTCTTAATCACCTTATACCTGCTTCCTCCCGTACACAGGCTGCTGCCTAAAGCCTGGCGGTTATTATTCCCTTTTCCGGATACTTTATCCCATTCAAAAAAAATCCCGGCTTCCTGTATTGTACTCCTAATGCCGTTATGGCTGGTACTGCTGTTTTTACCGGCAGCGTTCGTAGCGCCATTGCTGGTGCTTAGCCTGTTGCTGATCCTGCTTTTACTATATGTCTCCCTAAACGAATCCTTTTCGGATAAAAGTTATAAGAATTATATCGGAATACAGCTGTTCACCGTCGTCTACCTGTGTGCCTGCGTGATTGCAGGCGAAAAATCACATGTTGCCACACTCACTTGGGCCGGACTTTGCGGTATCTTCTTTTATGTACTGATCAAATACTGGGAAATTCCGGTACTGTTTGGCTGGAGCTGGAAAAACAAAAAAGCACTGGGCATTCTGGGTATGGCAATCTTAATATGGGGAATTGCCCGGCTGCTTGTGTATTTCCCAAAACTGTTTCCGGGCTTTTCAGGCAGCTTATAATACGTATTAAAATGATGTTTTTTATTAATAGCATGGCACAATAATTATCAAACCAATGTTCACTTTAAATTTCGCAACCATGAAACACTTACTATACCTTTTTGTATGCCTCACATGTATGACAGCAAAGGCACAATTAATCGAAAATTCAGCCATCAGTGTCGGTTACCAATACCTGGGCCGCCACAGCCTTAGTCTGGGTACCGAAACCAAGATATTTGCCCAGGATGAACGCAATGCAACCGGTTTAACAGCAGGTTTGGGCATACGGTATCTGTTTAACGGATCCGGTTATCCCGATGTAATTCCAGAGGGCAGCCTTGCATACAGACGTATGTTTTTCTACGGTAAACTACAGGTATCTCCCCAACACATCAATCCCAATATCGGACTACAAATGTTCAATGCGATTTCGTTGCACAGTGGTTATAGCTGGAATCTGGGCGACAATCACAGCGGCATAAAAGGATTTACCATCGGACTCAATATTTCATTAGGAGGCCGTAATTTTTATGACAAATTATACTATTGATAAAACAGATTCTCTATTTTTACATAGCTCCTTGCGGGTAAATAACGAAACATTATTTATAGTCAAAAAATACTTTAATGGAAAACTACAGTGTGGTTATATTCATAATGGCTATTATGATTGCGCTTACCGCTATAGCCGATAAAATTAAACTACCTTACCCGATACTGCTAATAACAGCCGGAATCGGTATTGGCTTTATTCCTTCCATGCCCAATATTGAGCTTAGCCCCAAAGTCGTATTTCTGCTTTTCTTACCGCCTTTATTGTATGATGCCGCTTTTAATATCTCCTTTAAAGACTTTAAAACCCATATCAATACCATCGGGACCTTGTCTATCGGTTTGGTTTTCCTGACCACTACCGGTATCGCGGTCACTGCACATTATTTAATAGATGGTATGAGCTGGCCGTTATCTTTTGTATTGGGTGCCATACTTTCTGCTACAGATGCCGTAGCAGCTATTGGCATTACCAAAGGACTCGGTTTGTCCCATAAATCAATTACCATATTGGAAGGAGAAAGCCTAGTAAACGATGCCTCCGCGCTTGTTGCTTACCGGTTTGCCGTGGCTGCCGTTACCGGATCGGCCTTTATCTGGTGGAAAGCGTCCCTGGAATTTTTAGTACTCATGGCCGGCGGTTTGCTGGTAGGTATCGTCCTGGGGAAAATCCTCACCTATATACTCCGGCTGGTGCATCATGATATTTTAGTGACGATCAGCTTTATCATTTTAATGCCTTTTGTCACTTACCTTGTTGCCGAAGAAATTGGTGTTTCCGGTGTCATTGCGGTAGTTACCATTGGTTTGAGTATTTCCCGCATCAGCCGGAAAATATTCCCGGAAAACCTGAAACAGCAATCCCGGACCATCTGGGATATTATTGTTTTCCTGCTCAACGGACTGATCTTTATCCTGATTGGCCTGGAATTTCCGTATGTCCTGAAAAACATAGAAGAACACCAGATCCTTCCCTACATTGGTTATGCCTTCCTGATTACGGTTGTAGCCCTGGGACTGCGAATGGCAAGAGTGTTTTTACAGAAAATAAATCTACAGCGTGCATTTCAAAGTAAAAAGCGAAAAATACCCGAAGATGCTTTACTGGACTTTTCAAACAGTTTAATTATCAGCTGGTCCGGTATGCGGGGTATTGTATCGCTTGCCATAGCAATAGGTTTGCCGGCCACTCTAAAAGACGGCACGCCTTTTCCGTTACGCCACGACATTATATTTATTGCTGTGGTAGTGGTTCTTTTTACACTGCTCGGACAGGGGCTCACATTACCCTGGGTTGTAAAAAAATTAAAACAGTAAGCTTGCTTTTGTAAAATCGGCATCACAATTAAAGCCAGTTTTTAAACGAAACATCTTATGTTTGTAATAAATTAGAACTGTTATGAAACTGTATACCAAAATAGTCAACCAGATCAAGGAAGATATTGCCGGCGGAAAGTACAAACCCGGCGAAAAAATTCCTGCAGAACCGGAACTGATGCAGCAATACGGCGTTGGAAGATCAACCATACGGGAAGCTATCAAAACACTGGCGATTTCCGGTATACTGAAAGTTCAGCAGGGTTCCGGCACTACCGTTAACAGCGACTACAGGGAACTAAACATGGAGCAGCGCCTTCAGCATGCCGATTTTGATGAAATTAACGCCGTCCGGAGACTGCTTGAAGAAGAGATCATAAAACTGGCAAGTGTTAACCATACTAAAGAACAGCTTGAAGCAATCGAAAAATGTTTAGAGCGGCGTAAAGCAGCCATACTTGCCGAAAATCCACAGGAATGTGCCGATGCCGATATTGATTTCCACATGGCCATTGCTTTTGCTTCCGGAAATAAGGTTTTGGCCGAGCTATACTATGGTTTTACGGTAGTACTGCGCAATTTCTTTAATGCCCGTGAAACTAACGGCACCAGTAAATTTGCGATAAACCATTACCTGCACGAACAATTACTGGACGCGATAAAAAAGAAAAAAGCCAATACCGCCTTACAGGTATTAAGGAAAATACTGGAGCGCAATTACTAATATTCCTGTGTTAATTTTTTTCCAAAAAACATCAAAACATCTGATGTTTAAAAAAAATAGCGTACGTTTGTATTGAAATTTAAAACGATGTAAAAAAGCATACGGAATACGCGTATAAAACGATTGCATATTCCGTAGGATACCGTAACCCTCAATATTGAATTTTATGACCATACTTACCTTTACCCTTATCCTGTTAGTAGGTGCTTATCTGGCGGGTTTATTAGGTTCGCTGACCGGTTTGGGCGGCGGCGTTGTTGTCATTCCGCTGCTAACCCTTGGTTTTGGCGTTGACATCCGTTATGCCATCGGTGCTGCTTTACTGGCATCAATAGCAACCTCTTCCGGTTCGGCCAGTGCCTATGTAAAAGAAGGAATCACCAATATCCGCCTGGGCATGTTCCTGGAAATAGCCACGACCATCGGAGCCGTGATTGGTGCCCTCATTGCGGTTTATACGCCAACCAATACCATTGCAATACTGTTTGGTATTGTCCTTATTTTTTCGGCAGTAATGACCTTACGCAAGAAAAACCAGGTGGCTTTAACCGAAGGCAGCAGGCTTTCCTATGCCTTAAAGCTAAACAGCACCTATCCTACCAGTCAGGGTGAAGTGGCCTATAAATTAAAAAATGTAGGTGCCGGTTTCTCTATTATGACAGTGGCCGGTGTGCTATCCGGTTTGTTGGGAATCGGTTCCGGAGCCTTAAAGGTACTGGCAATGGATACCACTATGCGTATTCCTTTTAAGGTGAGTACCACCACCAGTAACTTTATGATCGGGGTTACCGCTGCCGCCAGTGCAGTGGTTTACCTGCAAAGAGGCTATATCGATCCGGGCATTGCTTTCCCGGTAATTATAGGTGTTTTAGGTGGTGCTTTTACCGGCTCAAAATTATTGACCCGAATGGATCCTAAAGTGCTGCGCATCATTTTCTGTATCGCCATTACTTTTGTGGCCATTGAAATGATTTACAACGGTTACCAGCATCAATTCTAACGAATCGCTATTTACAACTTATGAAAAAGCTACTTTCAAAAAATTTGTGGAACGACACCGATGTAGAACAATTGGTTGGTCAGTTATTGCGCTATGGCGTGATCACCGCCTGTATTTTAGCGCTTATCGGCGGTATTGCCTATTTAACGGAACACGGCAGCAACCCGGTTCCGCAGTATGGTATTTTCACCGGTGAAGGTGCAGAATACACCACTTTTAAAGGTATTTTAAACGGTGTTTTAACCTTAAATCCAAACGAGATCATACAGTTTGGCGTACTCGCATTGATTGCCACGCCTATTTTGCGGGTGTTGTTTTCCCTGTTCGCCTTTATACTGGAAAAAGACAAACTGTACATCGGCATCACCCTTATTGTTCTGTGCATCCTGATGACCAGTATTTTTGGCGGTCTGAAAGTTTAACCGGAAATACAACAAAAATTTAACGTACATCCCTTCAAAAATGGATAACTTTGGTTATATACTTTATGGCGTAACTCTTACACGATAAACCATTACCAACATTCATTTTTTTAATAAAACCATATACACTATGTCCCATTCCATTAAAAATTATACCTTAAATAACGGCGTTGAAATTCCGGAAATAGGATTTGGAACCTGGCAAACACCCGACGGAGCAACAGCTGTTCTGGCCGTTAAATCGGCATTGGAAAACGGGTATCGCCATATTGATACCGCAGCGATTTACGGAAATGAAAAAAGTATCGGACAGGCGATTGCCGAATCCGGTATTTCCCGAAAGGAATTATTCATTACCAGCAAATTATGGAATTCCGAAAGAGGTTATGACAGTACGCTAAAAGCCTTTGACAAAACCCTGAAAGACCTGCAAACCGATTACCTGGATCTATACCTGATCCACTGGCCGGCTACCGAAAAACAATTTGCAGACTGGCAGCAGAAAAATGCCGATACCTGGCGTGCTTTTGAAAAATTATACGAAGATGGAAAAATTAAGGCTATCGGGGTCAGCAACTTTTTAGTGCACCATCTGGAAGCCTTACTGGCAAATGCCAAAGTGAAACCGGTTATCAACCAGATCGAATACCATCCGGGTTACCTTCAGCCAGAAATCGTTGCCCTGTGCCAAAAAGAAAATATACTGATTGAAGCCTGGTCGCCGTTAGGAACCGGAAAAATGCTGACCAATGCTGTTTTAATGGAAATTGCTGCCCGTTATCAGGTATCCGTTGCTCAATTGTGCATCAGATGGTGCCTCCAAAACGGAACTTTACCATTGCCAAAATCCATCACTCCGGAAAGAATCCAGCAAAACCTGGATGTTTACGGATTTACGATTACCGATGCAGACATGGAAGCCATCAATGCTTTACCCTACATTGGCGGATCCGGCTTGTATCCGGACGATGTGGACTTCTAAAAATAAATAACGGCATCATGCCCGTCAGAAAAGGATAATGAAGATTATCCTTTTTGTTTTTTGATCATTATTCAAAAGTCATAAGATTGATAATTATAATGGTTTTACAGGATTTCCATTCCGATTTTTGGTAACTTTAGCCTTAGCCGGAATACCTGTTTTGGCTTAACCGTTTTAGGATTGCCCGCTAACAGGACAAATCATACTTATAGCAACAACCGATTAATTCAAAATATAAAAGAAATGAATATTAAAATTGTAACAGTAGCCGGAAGCGGTGTTTTGGGAGCGCAAATTGCTTTTCAAACGGCTTTTCACGGATATACCGTAAAGGTTTATGATATTAATGACGCTATATTAGAAAAAGCAAAAACTGCTTTTCAAAAGCTGGGAACGGCCTATCAGGCTGATCTGAACGCCACTCCGGAACAGGTTGAAAAAGCAATACAAAATTTAAGTTATTATACCGATCTGGCAGCAGCGGTAAAAGATGCTGATCTATTGATCGAAGCCGTTCCTGAAAATCCGGCCATCAAAACGGATTTCTATAAAAAGCTGGCTGCCGTGGCTCCGGAAAAGACCATTTTTGCGTCCAATTCTTCCACGCTCCTGCCGAGTCATTTTGCCGGCGCTACCGGAAGGCCTGAAAAATTCCTGGCATTGCATTTTGCCAATGAAATATGGAAACACAACACAGCCGAAATCATGGGGCATCCGGGTACCGACGCTGCCATTTTTGACACGGTGGTTACTTTTACCAAAACCATCGGAATGGTTGCTTTACCGCTCCACAAAGAACAGCCGGGCTATATCGTAAATTCCCTGCTGGTTCCTTTATTGGGTGCCGGTCTTGATCTACTGGTGCGAGGCGTTGCCGATGTGGAAACGGTCGACAAAACCTGGATGGTTGCCACCGGAGCTCCGGTAGGTCCTTTTGGTATACTGGATGTCGTGGGTATCACCACCGCATACAACATTAATAAAATTGCGGCTACCGCTTCCAAAGATCCCGGCCAGATAAAGGTAACCGAATACCTGAAAAGACATTTTATAGATACCGGAAAACTGGGTGTTGTTTCCGGAGAGGGGTTTTATAAATATCCGAATCCGGCCTATGAGGATCCTGATTTTTTAAAATAAAAGCAAAGCCGGTTTCATTCTAAAACGAAACCGGCTTTTTTATACCAATCCTATATTTAGCTTAAAACCTGTATCATCGTTTCAACCAGGCCTTTGGTTGCCTGATTGATCTGCTGAACATATTGTGCCATCGTTGCACCGCCAACAACGGTCCACAACGGTCGCTCCCCTGCCGGAAGCTCTAATAAACCGGCTACAGCATCGGCCACTTCCTGCGGATCGGAACTGTCTGTTGTAGGGGTAAAAAAGTGATCGAGTCCCGCTTTTAACCGGTGAACATCCTGTCCGTATGCAGACGCTGCTCCCGGATTTCCCGGTTGTAATGCCTTAGCTGTAATATCTGTGGTCTGATAAGCTCCCGGCTGAATAACCGCAACATCAATACCCGCCGATTTAAGTTCGTAGTGATACCCTACCGATAAGGCATCCAAAGCCGCTTTTGTACTGTTGTAAGTCGCTAACAGCGGTCCTACATTTCTCGCCTGTACACTGGTCAGGTTAATGATCAATCCTGACTTTTGCTGGTGCATCAGCGGCAATACCGCCTTGATCATTCTGTCCGGACCAATAACATTTACCTGGAACAGCTGTTCCGTTTGCTGTATGGTTAAGGTTTCGGCAATACCGATATAAGAAATACCGGCATTATTGATCAGTACGTCAATGTGACCTCCTGATTTTTCCGTTATTTCCGAGATAGCTTTCGCTACCGATGCATCACTGGTAACATCCAGCTCCACAATTTCAATAATACCGTTATGCGCTTTCGCCCATTCTTTTAGCGCTTTTGCCGGTTCTGCATTCGCACCGTTAATGTTACGCATTGTTGCATACACCGTATGCCCTTGTTTTACCAATGTTTTTGCCGTTAATAGTCCGAAACCGCTGGCACTTCCTGTTAAAATAATCTTTTTCATTGCTTTTTTATATAATAGTTTAATTTTTCTGATGATCGGTACTCACGGATAAGGTTTCCCATTCCGCTACTTCTTTTGCTATAATGCTCATTTTGGCTTGCAGGGCACTTACCGCATCTTTACCAACCGGTAAGTGTAACGGCGGATGTTCCGCGTTGGCCAGCTCCAGAATTACCTGAGCCAGTTTTGCAGGATCGCCGGGCTGATTGCCGTGAAGCCCCGCAACAGCCTGCCGCACCTGACCGACCGTTCCCTGGTATTCCTCCAGTAGTAGCTGTGAGCTTTTATAGGAATCACCGGAAGCAAAATCAGTACGGAACAATCCCGGGGCAACGGCTGTTACGTGAATACCAAACGGTTTTACTTCCAGCTGTAATCCTTCCGTGATGCCTTCTACTGCAAATTTTGTAGCCCCGTAAAGCCCGAAACCGGGAACCGTAGCCGCATATCCGAAAAGAGAAGAGATATTGATGATATGCCCTTTTTGACGGCTGCGCATATACGGTAAAACCGCTCTTGTTACATTCAGCAATCCGAAGACATTGGTATCAAACTGGCTTCTCACCTCCTGATCCGTTATTTCTTCCGTAGCTCCCAATAATCCGTAACCGGCATTGTTAACCAGTACATCTATTCCGCCAAATGTGGCAATTGCCTTTTCTACTCCGGCTATAACCTGTTTTTCCTGTGTGACGTCCAGAACCACCACGCTTAGATTTTGCTGTTCCGGAAACTGCTGTTCAAACTGTTCCGGGTTGCTTCTAACGGTAGCCACTACTTTATCGCCGGCTTTCAGCGCGGCTTTGGCAATTTCCAATCCGAATCCTCTTGACGCTCCGGTGATCAGCCATACTTTTTGTTTTTTCATGTTTTTATAGTTTTGATAAGTATTCATATATTTCAAAAATGACCGATAGGTCATTTTTTAGGTAAAAAAATTTAGTCTAACAATTCAATTTCTTTTTTTAAGATCGCAACGATCAATGGCATCGTTTTGCTGTTTTCTTCCATTCTGGACATCATAATGCCGCCTTCCAACAGGGCAAACATTTTGGTTGCAAATTCTTCGGCATTAAAAGGCTGCCGGAATTCGCCGGAAGCGATTCCTTCTTTTAAAATACTGGTTAAGGTAGCCACAGCAAGTGTTATGTTTTTGTTCACTTTCTTTTTGATAACCGGGTTGGTATCGTCTGCCTCCATACCAAAATTCAGCATCGGGCATCCACCGGGAATGGGCGGCTGTTTGGTATTGCTCAGAAAGTCAACATAGGCAAATAATTTCCCTTTGGCTGTTTTTTGACGGTCCAGCTGCTGTTTTACTTTTTCAGATAAACAATGCATCGTATAATCTACCACAGCATTGCAAAGTTCTTCTTTATTTTCAAAATGTACATACAGACTGCCTTTGGCTAAACCGGTGGCTTCCATAATGTCACTCATTGCTGTTGCCGCAATTCCTTTTGTATTGAAAATGGGTGCTGCCTGTTCAATGATGAGCTGTTTGGTACGTGCTGCTTTTGTCATTTCGTTCTGAATTAGAGTACAAATTTAAATGACCTTTCGGTCACTTTTTGCATTTGCTGCAAATTTTAACAGAAATTTATTGTTTGTGCCGTATTCTGTGCATTTGTCCATACCCGTCTTAATTTTCCGCTGCTAAAACACGGTAAATGCAAAAATGATGCGAACAACACATAATCTCTTCGTAAAAACATTGCTGTTTTATCAGAAAAATAGACTATTTTTATAGTACCAATCCGGAAACCAAATAATACTAAAACTGCTATAAATGATTTGATTACAAAAATATTCAGTAACTATTAAACACAATAATCATGAATAACAAATTAATTTACTTTTTACTTGGTCTTCTTTTTATTGCCGTAGGAATATGGGTTTTTAAAACTCCGGTGGAATCCTATATTGCGCTTTCTACATTATTCAGCCTGACTTT
Organism: Flavobacterium sp. UBA4197; assembly: GCF_002379575.1. Taxonomy (NCBI): domain Bacteria; kingdom Pseudomonadati; phylum Bacteroidota; class Flavobacteriia; order Flavobacteriales; family Flavobacteriaceae; genus Flavobacterium; species Flavobacterium sp. UBA4197. The sequence goes on along the minus strand of NZ_DFUB01000018.1, from coordinate 84,708 downwards.
TTTGATTAACGGTATATTGGAAGTTATTTTCTATGGCTATCAGCGTAAAAGAATGAATGGCTATGGCTGGGGAATAGCCGCCGGTATTTTAGATATTATCTTAGGTTCTTGGCTGTTATCCAGTCCGTTATTATCCATGGAAATAATGCCGTTCTTTATCGGCTTCATGCTTTTATTCCGATCTTCAACCATTATTGCCCTGGCCATTGATGTGGCTGCACTGAAACGAAAAAACTGGGGCTGGTATCTGGTGTTTGGAATTTTGGGACTTATTTTTTCTTTCTTATTGATCTGGAATCCGTTATTCGCACAGATGACCATAATTGTATGGACTGCCCTGGCATTTATCACCATCGGACTTTCCAAAATATTCTATGTTTTTCAGTCACCGGACAATATCCAGCAGATTCTGTAAGATTCATCCAACGATAACAATATAAAAGCAGGAAACGCGTGCGACAAACGGGTTTCCTGCTTTTGCAATTATAGTCTTAGCCTGTTTTATTTAATGTGCCGGTGTACAGATTTCAACCAGGAAACCGTCTGTATCCCGTATATAAGCGACAATCTGTCCCCATGGTTTTTGTTTGGGCTCCATGACAACAACCGCTCCGGCCTTTTTAGCCTGCTCGGTTACTTCCGCGACCTGATCTGTAACAAAACCCAATTCTATTGCAAAAGGTTTGTTCTCCGGGCTGCTTTCAATAAAACCGTTCGGCAGGTTCGTAGCCGCCAATCCTTTTGAAGCAAAAGAAATTGTGGTGGCACCGGTATTTAATTCGCCATAATCGTTTTCCGGTGTTATAAATTTTCGTTCAAAACCAAAAGCGTTTTCATAAAAGCTGATGGCTTTGGTGACGTCAGCGACGTATAGAATTGTATATCCGAATTTTACCATTGTTTTCTTTTTTTGAATGTATGATTGCTTACTGTTGTGCCTTATGTTCCAGTGCGCCGAACATTTTGTTGAATACCGGCGTTTTCAGTCCGTATTTTTCTCCTTCCCGAACAACATAACCGGTGAGTGACTGCAGTTCGTTATGTGCCTTTTTATTCAGAAAATCGGAATGCATGGACGATGTTGCTTCCGCTGGCATGGCATGTAATATTTTTAATGTTCTGTCGGTTATATCCTGAACAATGGCAATTTGTTTTGCCAGAGCAACCTGTTTTACTTCATTGACTAAATCGGTAAAAGCCTGCACCTTTTCAGGATCGGACACTATAGCTCCGATATTGCAGTCAAAATAGGTTGTAGCCGTGGCAATAGCGGCAATAAAAATAAATTTCTCCCAGATAACCGTAGCGATATTAACCGATAATTTGGCTTCTATGCCCGCCTGTATAAAAAGGCTTTCCAATTGCCGTAATTGTTCGTTTTCGAAATGATCCAATCCGAAAAACAGTTTTTCAATATTCCCCAGGTTCTCTACTTTTCCGGCTTCTGTTAAGCGGGAAACAATATAGGCACAGCCATCCAAAACCATATTTTCCGGAAAAACACTTTTAATACGCTCCCGGCTGTCTACACCGTTAAGAAAAGGTACAATAACGGTTTTACTGTCAATACAGGGTTTTAACTGAACAACAGTCTGCTCCAAATCATAGCTTTTAGTGGTAACGATAACAAAATCTGCGATACCAATCTCGGAAGCATCATCTGTTGCCAATGCCGGCATTGCTACAAACTGATCCGCTCCTTTTACGACTTTCAGGCCATCCTTCTTTATCGCTTTTAAATGTTCGCCACGAGCTAAAAAACAAACCGATACGGCATCATCCTTATCAAAATGTTTTGCTAAAAGTCCACCGAAATATCCGCCAACGCCTCCGATTCCGGCAACTACTATTCTGGTTTTATTCATATTTAGTATTTATAAAAAATTGTAAATCAATATCATAAACCCTCTCATACCGGGATATACAACACATCATTGTGAATTCCGAAGTTATGAAAATTATTTATTCCGTACAGTCAATTCCCTTTCTTAAACCGCATTTCGTTTTAAAATACAGGCTATATTTACACTATTAGAATCTGTTTATAAAATAGTACCCCTGATTTTGCGAAACATGTGTTTTGCAGAAATTACTGTTCTTCACGAAGAGGAGCATGATTTTTCCATGTCTAATTTTATAAACAATGATTATGAAACCAATCAAAATAGCCGTACTTGGCGGAACCGGTAAAGCCGGAAAATTTCTTGTAACTACCTTACTAAACAGCGGTTTTGAGATCAGACTGCTGATCCGGAATCCGGAACACCTGCCTTTCGAAAATCCATTAATGGACGTGATTACCGGCAATGCCAATTGCTATCAGGATATCAAATCGTTATTGACGGGTTGTGATGCCATCATCAGTACGCTCGGTTTAGGAATACCCAACAGTGAAACGTCCATATTCAGTACCGCCACAACAAATATATTAGCGGCCATGCAAGAGTTAGAAATCAACCGGTATATCGTTATTACCGGTTTAAATGTAGCTACACCTCAGGATATCAAAAATCCGGCGGTGCAGGCAGCTACCGACTGGATGAAAACGCATTACCCGGAAACGACTGCCGATAAACAGCAAGAGTATGCCATATTATCGCAAAGCGAGGCCGACTGGACTTTGGTCAGGCTTCCGTTAATTGAACTGACCGATGCGATTACCGAAATCAGGGTCAGTACACAGGATTGTTCCGGGAATATGATCGGTGCAAAAAACCTGGCCCTTTTTCTTATTGCCCAATTAACCGATACCCAATATCATAGGAAAGCACCTTTTATTGCAAACGTCTGATCGAAGCAGCGGGTTTTTAAGCCCGCTGTTTTTTTTATATTAACGGACAAATTGCCGTAAAGCGATCCGGTTTCCTTCACTGTCTTCAAATTCGGCTACAAAGCCCCATTCTCCGTTGGAGGTTTTCGGAAAAAGGATTTTCCCGCCGTTTTGCACTGCAAGTGCCAATGTTTCGGTTATGTCTGCTGTTCGGAAATACAGCAAGCAACCGTCTGTCGTAGGTTTATAGATTTCTCCTTTTGCCAGTCCGCCCGAAATACCGGAACCGTTTTCTTTTATCGGGAAAAAAGCCATTTCATTGCCGTCAATTATATCCTTTTCAAATTCAAAAGCAAAAACGGTCTGGTAAAATGTTATGGCCCGGTCTATATCCGTTACCGGAATTTCAAAATAGACCACCGGGTTGTGGGGGGTGTTCATGAGGTTAGATATTAGAAGTTTGATATAGGATATTAGATATATGAGGTTTGAAGTTTGAGGTTAGATTTTTGATTGTGTGAATGTGTCCGTAACTCAATTTGTCCTATTCAAATATACTAAAAACAATGCTGTTGTTCCGGTTATTGGTATGAGGTATCCCACAAAAAAATAGCGAACCCTTTATAATGGTTCGCTATTGAAATAGTTTGTATTCAAATTCCGGTTGGTTACTATTTCATTCTTTTTTTCGTATCGTCCTCTTCCTTGTTTATTTTTCGGGCGGCATTGCTCTGGTCACCGAAATTATACGTAAATGAAACGTTTACAATACGGCTGTCGAGATTGATATTCTCTTTCATGTCGATATTGTTAAACTGCATGGTTCTGTAGAAACGTCGGCTTTTAAAGATATCGTTTACCGCTACTTTCACTGTTGCCTTGTTGTCCAGTATCTTTTTTTGCAATCCTGTGGATACCACAAAAAAGTCTTTTCGTTCGAAAGTGCTGTAAATGGATCTGGAGTTGTACTGGAAACTGAATTCGGCCGATAATCCCTGTTTAAATTTCATACTGTGCTGGGAATTGACGGTATAGCTCCAGATGCCCGTGGCTACAGCTGTTTCGTTTTGCTCACCGCTGAATTCATTTTTATAGACATTCACAAAGGTGTTCGCATCCCACCAACGGCTTATTTTTACAGCAGACGTAAGGCTGAATCCGTAATTCTTTCTTTTACTCAGGTTTTCCGAACGCAGTATGGTGGTATTGCTATTGTCTATCTGCGTAATCGCATCAACAATCACATCATCGGTACTGCTGTAGAAAAAGTTAATCATGTGCTTGCTCAAAAAGGAATAACCACCTTCCACAGAATGGGTCAACTCCGGCTGCAGGTATGGATTTCCTTCATAGAAAATAAACGCATCCCTGAAAAAACGGAACGGGTTCAGGTCGTAATAATCAGGACGGTCAATCCTTCTGCTGTATGACAGTTGTACGGCATGACGCTCGCCGATGTTTTTCTTTAGGAACAGGCTCGGGAACAGCTGTACATAATCTCTTTTAACAACGGAGTTCAGCGTTACCTGGTTTCCTTCCGCATGTGTATATTCCGCTCTCAGCCCTGCCTGAACTTCCATAAAGCGGAAACTTTGCTTGTAATTGACATAACCGGCATGGATCTGCTCTTTATAAATAAAATGGTTGGTCGTTCCTTTGTCAATCGTCCAGTTACCGGCCGCAATTGTATCGTATTGCACATCGTTGTCCGATTTTACAAAACTGCTCTTCCATCCGCCTTCAAAGCTTAATTTTTCTTTGATGCGATAAATATAATCGGCTTTGGCTACAAAAATAGTAGTCGACGAAGGGGTCATTCCCCTACGGGTCGACAGATAAGCATTCTGGCTGGCTGTAGGATTGAATTGGGTTTCCAGAAGCGCATTGTCCCGGAAGCGGGAATGGGTATAATCCAGATCGGCACTGATTTCCTGCTTGCCCTGGTTGAATTTATGTAAAAAACTTCCGTTATAACTCAGGCTGTTCCATCTGGAATGGTTGTGATTGTTTGTCAGCGCATCGGAAAGCAACTCGCTGGCTGCTGATCGTACTTTATTTTCCGACATACTGTTGCTGGTATAGCTTCCCACATCGCCCGTAAGGCTAAAACCGATAAAGGTGTTTTCGGAAATATCATACTCTACTCCGGCTTTAAAGTTGTTGGTTTTTAAAGGTTCGTCGGTCACACTGTACTGATTCGAGATTTTGTCAAGCTGCTGACGGTTCCCGTCGGTATAAAATTTTCGTTCGAAAGTGAATGTTTCGCTTTCCCCGCGGTAATACTGGTCGTAGCTACCGTAAAAATTGTATTTACTGGCTTTATAATTCAGGTTTAATCCGCTGCCAAACCGGTTTTTACGTCCCCTGCCGTAATTGCCGTTTACCGATCCGTTAAATCCGGATTTGTTGTTTTTCTTTAGTTTGATATTAATGACTCCGGCATTTCCGGCCGCATCATATTTGGCAGAAGGATTGGTAATCACCTCAATCGTTCCTACCGAAGAAGAAGCCGTTCCTTTTAGCAGATTGGTCAGCTGCTGCTGGGATAAATATGTTTTCTTATCATTAATCATGATCGTCACTCCCTGCTTTCCTCTCAGGCTGATGTTTCCGTCATTATCCACTATAACTCCCGGTGCTTTTTCGAGTAGTTCCAAAGCCGTATTCCCTTCTGATAAGGCACTGTTTTCAATGTTCATCACAATCTTATCCGATTGCAGCTGTATCAAAGGTTTCTTTACCGTGGCTTCTACCACAACTTCATTGAGCAGTGTTTTATCTTCTTTTAACACTATGGCGGCTATTGTTTTATTCCGGTCACCGGAATGGATCGTGATGCGTTCCGATCCGGAAGTGCTGTAACCAATAAAGCTTGCCGTTACGACATAATCGCCGGGTGCCACTGCCGCAAAAGTATAGTTACCGTTTGTATCGGTAATCGTACTGCTAATTATTTTCCGGGTATCACTATCCAGTAGTGCTACCGTGACAAATTCAAGGGGAAGGTTATTGTTAAGGACATTTCCGTTTAGTTCGGTATGGGAAGTATTCTGGGCGGTAACCTGATACTGGATGAGCAATATCAGCAGAAGGGTAAAAATTTGTTTCACAATATGGGCTTTATATAATCGGGAGCAAAAATACATCTATTTAGACTAAATAAAAATAATATCAGCGTTAAAGTTTCGGTTAAACCTTTTAAAGCATTGGCAGTCTTATGTACTATAAAGCGATAGTTTTAGATTTCTTAACAGCCACTATTTTCTATAAGCTATATAAGGATCTGATTTTTAATCCCAAATCAACGCTCGTTATGACAAAAAAAATTATTTCTCTATTTTTTCTTGTCATTTTAATCCTGATATCCGGATTTCACAATGACAAAGGTATCTGAAATTATTCCTGAAATGCTATAGCTGCTAATTGCAGTCATGTACCGTTTAATTTCAACAGGAAGTATTGTTTTACAACACTTTAATTACTAATTGATCCATAAAAAAACACGTTGCCGGATTTTATCCGGCAACGTGTTTTTTTAATTCAAAATGTCTTTTTAATTCATATTCTGGCGGATTGCCAAGGTATTGTTATCAGGATCCGAAAAGAAAGCGAAGCGGTCAATATAACCTTTGTCGGAAGTATTTTCAACAATATCACTAACGGTCACCCCTTCCGAAAGCAAATATTGGCGAACCGAATCGATGTCTTTTACGATAAAAGTAGGTGCGGTTCCGGTATCTTCCGGCTGCAGCGGTTCGTCAATATCCTTATACAATCCCAAAGCAACTTTGTGCTCCATTCCTTCGTTTGTGAGCTGTATATAGGAATCTTTTTCATAGGTACCGCCTTTGTTGATGGTGTAGTCCGGTACCACTTTAAAACCTAATTTTTCGGTATAAAACTTTTGCGCTACCGCTACGTTGCTTACCGATAATTTAATGACCACCTGGTTGGTCTGAATCATGTCTGTTAAGTCCATAATGGTAAAATTAACTGGTTATTGGTATTTGTTCCATAATTGCCGGTTCCGTTTTACCGGATGCCTGTTCTCCGAAAATTGCTTTCAGAATAATCGGGCACACTTCTGTTGCGTTTATTTTTTGGGCAGTATCCAGCGGACTTATCAGCAATGGTTTATCGGTATCTTCAACGGCTATTCTTCCGTGTGATCCTTTTACAAGACCGGCATCCAGTGGAATAACATCCATCAGGGTGCGGAAACCTAATTTTTTACGCAGCAGTTTCAGGGCAATTCTGGGCAGCATCATTTTTTTATGCGGATCCAGAAACATTTCCACGGGATCATAGCCCGGTTTTTTATGAATATCGACCGTCCGGGCAAAATCCGGAGCCCTGTTATCGTCTTTCCAGTAATAATAGGTAAACCAGCTGTTTTTATCGGCTATACAGATCAATTCCCCGGCGCGTTCGTGGTTAATGTTATACTCTTTTTTGCCGGCTTCGTCCAGTACAAGTTCAATACCGGGAACCTGTTCCAGTATGGTTTTGACGACATTAATCTTTTCGGGATTGCGCACATACACATGAGCGATCTGGTGATCGGCAAGGGCAAATGCCAATGACTGACCGGCATCCAGCAACTCCAGTCCTCTTTCTTCCCGTATGGTAATATAGCCGCTGTCGCGTAATATCCTGTTAATATGGATCGGGTGGTTTACCGGTGTGATCCCGTATTCCGAAACCACTATCGGGGTTACTCCCCTGGCTTCAAAGAAACCGATCAGGTCTTCACAAACGGCATCAATTTCTTTTAAATCTTTTTGTATTTCCGGTGAACCGGGCGCAAACTTCTGACAGCAGTAATCCAGATGCGGCAGGTAAACAAGCATAAGGGTAGGATTTTGCCATTGGTGTACCAGTTTAGAAGCATCGGCGATCCACTTACTGGATTTTATGGTTGTTTTTGGTCCCCAGAAATCAAATAAGGGAAATGTTCCCAGTTCCTGCTGCAACTGATCCCGAAGGAAGGCCGGCTGACTGTAGCAATCGGGTTTCTTCTGTCCGTCAGCCCAGTACTGCGGCCGCGGTGTAACCGAAAAGTCCGCTCCGGAATACATATTGTACCACCAGAACATGTTCGCACAGGTAAATTCCGGATTCAGGGCTTTTGCCATGTCCCAGATTTTAGGAGCCTGTACCAGTTTGTTGGACTGTTTCCATAATTTCACTTCGGCTTCATCCCTAAAGTACCAGCCGTTCCCCACGATACCGTGTCCGGCAGGGTGTTTACCGGTCAGATACGTTGCCTGAGCCGTACAGGTGAGCGCCGGAAAAACGGGTTCAATCGTGCTGAGCTGTCCTTTTTTGCTTAGCCATTTACTCAGAAAAAGGTCCTTATCCTTTAATAACCCGGAAGTGAGTCCTACTATGTTTATGACTGCTGTTTGCTGCATATTTAATTCCTTTAACGGGTGGTTTTTGGTTTTCTTTTTTGTGTTCAATACAGTGCAGAACCCACGCTAATTCACGTTGAATAGCGTCTGTTAGATCCATCTGAAGCTGTGAGGGCGAAACATCCCAGGTATAGGTTTCTACTTCCAGATGTGCGGTATACGGCTGTTTCGTCCATATTTCCAGAGCGGTAACAATATCTTCCTGGGTGGAATACAGTCCCTGATAATCCGGCAGGAATATGGGTACGTGAAAATGGGTACGCAATTCTTCCGGATCATGCTGCTGCATCGCCTCGATTCCCTGTTGTAAATCAGGGTATTTTAACAACGCGCCCGATTTTGTTCTGAGTACCGCCTGATGCAGGTAAACCGGCTCGTTGAACTGGTTTAAACGCCGGCACAATTCTGCTGTTGTCACCTCATCCGTAACCGGACAGCGCAAGGCAGCACTGATTTGCAGCTTGCCGATTTTTATCCGGCTGTCGGCCATTTTCTGAATCACCGTTTCCGGTTTTTCAAAAGCTACCGCAAAATGGCAGACATCATAACAAAGCTGCAGGTGTTCCCGGATGTAATGCCGGGCTTCCGCTCCGGTACATTTCAGTTGTCTGATCAGGGCAATCACACCGTCTTTTAAAAGATAATTCTGGAAAAAATCAATAAAATCATCGGTATTTTCCAGCAATCCGTCCGGTTCCGGTTCTATATCGAGGTGCATTTTCTTTCCGGTCCACTTGTTTAGCTGCACCAGATGAAGTACTACCGCAACCAGATGCTCACAGCTTTTCTTTTTGGCAAGGTCACGGTCTTCTTCAATGGCATACCAGTATTTATAAGATAGCGGCGAGGTGGAAATACCGCCTTCCATGCCTTTGGGCAGCAATTGTGCCAGCAAGTCAAACAGCATGCAGGTATAGTTCACTCTTTCATGGCTTAGCCAGTCCGGAGCATGAACCTGGTCTTTTACCTGCTGTCCGTGGAAATTACCATACGGAAAGCCGTTAATGGTAAAAACATAGGTTTTATTTTCGTCCAGCCAGTTTTTAAAGGCGCTGCAATTTTCTGCCTGCGACAAAGTCACCGCACTTTCGTAGGAAAGTCGTAATCCGATACCAAAATCGGTTTCGGGAGCCATTTTTTCCTTTACCGCCAGCGTGTATTGTTTTAGGCTGGCAAACACTTCTTCCCAGGATTCTCCCGGGTGAATGTTAGTGCAATAGCTCAAATGAGCTTCATTCCTGATTTTCATTCCTATTCCTGAATTAAAACATTCGATTTTGCTAAATACTGAACAGCCTCCGAAAGAATATTTTTGTTCAGGTGGTGTACTTCCTCCCCTGTCCCGATATTTCTTAACAGCATGACTGTGAGTTCTCCTCCCAGATGTTCTCTGAATTCTTCCAGTCCTTTTACTAATGCCGGATTGATCTCCATAGTGGTTTCCTGCAATAGCAGCGGATGAAAAATCTCAAATCCCAATGTGGTTAAAACGTTTAAAATGTGCTGTAAATCGGTACCATCCAGACGTCCAGACAGTCGGGAATATACTGCGTCCAGCGCTACTCCTACCGCTACCGCTTCTCCATGCAGTACCTGGTAACCGGAAAGGTATTCCAGTTTGTGAGCCGCCCAGTGCCCGAAATCAAGCGGACGTGAGGATCCTTTTTCGAATGGGTCACCAGCCGTTCCGATATGTTCCAGGTGCAATTGGGCACAACGGAAAATCAGCTGCTCCATTATTTCCATATTGCGGTCATTCAGTGCCCTACTGTTTTCGGTTATCCAGTTAAAAAAAACAGCATCTTTTATCAGGGCAACTTTTATGGCTTCGGCTATACCGGAACGCCAGTTTCTTTCATCGAGCGTTTCCAGAAAAACGGAATCATTGATCACCGCATAGGGTGGAGAAAAAGTGCCTAAAAAGTTTTTCTTTCCAAAGTAGTTCACGCTAGTTTTTACTCCAACGCCCGAATCGTTCTGTGACAGAACCGTTGTGGGAATACGGATTAAACGGATGCCGCGATGGGCAATTGCAGCAGCATAGCCGGCAGCATCAAGTACCGCACCGCCGCCAACAACAATTAAATAGGAATGGCGATCCACCTGGTTGTTGTGGATCAGCTGTAATATTTCTTCGGTGGCACGGGTATCGTTTTTAATACTTTCGCCGCCTTTCACAATCAAAATACTGCTTTCCACAGTATCCATCTGAAAGTATCCGGCAATATCGTTAATGATTCCCGGATGGTAAACGGCGATATCTCTTTCGATAACCACCACAATTTTAGCGTTATCGTTGTTGATGATATTTTTTAGTGCTGTGTTCGTCTCGTTAAAAACATTTCGGGTAAAAACAACCTTATAGCTATAATCAACCTGAAAGTGCTGTTGAATGGTTTGGGCTTTATACATGGGTTATAATGTTTGGGTTAAAAATCAGGTTACGGCAAATTTCTTCGCTAAAACAACCGAAAAAGGCAATAAAATCAATACCGGAACGGCGTAGTTCCAATTGGCAAAGCCGGCGACATAACACGCATTTAAAAGTATGAGCGAAAGCACTCCCGTTTTTACGGCTCTTTTAATCCAATTCGACTCGTTATAGCGGTAAGCTTTGTATTTTGCTAAAAAGTTCACCCCATACCAAAGGATTAAAAACGGTGCGGTTACCGCCAGGTTAAGGTCGCTGTAACGACTGATCCCTATAAACAGCAGGACTACAACAGCATCCAGCAGCATGGCCATCAGTATCGCTGTTTTGTTGTTTCCGCTAACTTCTTTCTGGGCCGTCAGGGTTATGGCTGCAATGAATATAATCGGTATGATAATGATATACCAATCCCGGAACATCGTCCCGGGAAGTATGCTCATTCCCAGTAGCAGGTTAGCCCCGCGGCAAAGCCCCATATTCAGGGGACCGAAAAACTGGTAGTGTTTGGCTATTTTATTATAGGTGAGTGCCAATAGTGCTATAATCAGGGCCAGCAGTCCGCTTAAAAGGGAAACCATTATAGCCGCAGCGATACCGATTGTGAAAAGCAGCACGCCAAATTGTATGGCTTCTTCATAGGCTACTTTTCCGCTGGGCAAGATGCGTTCCGGGCGTTTTTTGCAGTCCTCTTTCAAATCAAAAATATCATTAAAAACGATTCCGCCTCCGTAAAGCCCTATAGTGGACAACGTCAGCAGACCAATATTTCCCAGTGCTGCCGCGTTCCAATCGGTACTTACAAAAAAACCGGAAATCGCCACACCACCCAGTATATCCGAAATGGCAGTAACAATATTAGCCGGACGCATCAGTGTTAAATAGTACTGTATTTTCATCTTGTATCGGGTATTGGCACAGGTGATTAATTGTCAATAATATTGGAATAGGAGATCACTTTGGCTTCCTGTCCGCGCAATATTCCGCTTCCGTCAAAAAGGGCTGCCTGTTCCACAGTCATTTCTTTTTTCCAGTCTTCTTCTTTCATCTGCCCGCTTTGCGAATAGGCCGTTAAAGCATTTTTATAGCAGGTAAGGTGTACATCTTCTTTGGCAATCCCGCGTTCAAGCATTAAAGCGGCCGTTTTCGGAACCGATAGCGGATCACTCACGCCCCAGTCTGCCGAGCTGTCCACAATGATTCTTTCCGAGCCATATTGTTTTACGATTTCCACCATTCTTTCATTTCCCATTTTTGTGTTGGGATAAATGGTAAAAGCGGTCCAGTATCCTCTGTCCAGTACATGTTTTACCGTTTCTTCATTGTTGTGGTCAATAACGACCATGTGTGGCGGTATTCCGTGTTCTTCCAGTACATCCATACTGCGGATGGTTCCGTTTATTTTATCCCGGTGCGGCGTGTGTACCATGACCGGTAAATTGAATTGTAAGGCAATTTCAATCTGCTGTCTGAAATATTTATCTTCTGCCGGAGTCTGGTCGTCATAACCAATTTCGCCTATGGCTACTACACCTTCTTTTCCGGCAAACAGCGGCAGCAATTCCATAACCTGCTCTGCCAGCGCTTCATTATTGGCTTCTTTGGAGTTCAGTCCCATCGTGCAATAATGTTTGATGCCAAACTGGGAAGCACGGAATCGTTCCCATCCGATAAGGGTACTGAAATAATCTTTAAAAGAGCCTGCTTCAGTTCTGGGTTGTCCCAGCCAGAAAGCCGGTTCAATAACAGCTACTATACCAGCTGCGCGCATGGCCTGGTAATCGTCCGTTGTGCGGGATACCATGTGAATATGTGGGTCTATAAAATACATCGTTGTTTGTTTTAGTTATTAATAATTGTGTTTAGGCCTGTGTTGTCTGGATCAGGAAGGCCGCTCCGATCTCGTTCCAGGATTTGCAGGATCCTTTTAAGGCTTTTATAGCTGCTTCCTGTTCTAAAAATGTTCCGGTTTCGATCATTTTGTTCAGATCGGCAGCTATTTCGTCATTGACAAAGCCGGTGATTCCTCTCCATATTTCCGGTGAAACAGTTCTTCCTGCCGACCAGCGTTCCTGGATATAACCGTGCAGTATCAGTGCTAATCTTTCGTTGGCACGCTGATCCAGTCCGTATATTTTGAACAGGGGTCTTCCGGTAAAAACAGCCTTTAGTACCAGCTGGTTCCAGGCATCTTCCGACAAATACAGATAGGCATACGGATTGTGCAGGGCAATGGCTTCAAAGACATCCGTCATATTGGTCCGGATTCCTTCCTGCATCCGCAAAACAAAATCGTCTGCGTTTTCCAGGAAGTACAAACCTTTATACAGGATAACCAGTTCTTTGATGTCTGCGGTTTCAAATAGTTTTTTTAAGATTGCTTCATTCTGATCTGGCGGAAGTTTCAGCATCAACACGATTCGGCATAGCTGCTGTATGTTCCATCCGGATTGTGAAAATCCGGGATATAATTTTTCCAGTCCGCTCACTGTTTCCGGGCTGAATTGGGGTGTTCCTGCTGTAATGAATCTGGGAATCAAACTAAATAAAGGAATGAACTGGTGTGCCAGTTCATTCCCGTTCTTTGCAATTATATTTGTAGTAAACCAGTTCCATTCGGCTTCAGGCAGGTTAGCCATTAAGGTTTCCTGCAACAGTTGCTGCGCGGTAATTTCTGCTGTTTTATACATTTTATGTATGGGTCATTTGGTTAAACATTTACACGGTTTCCATCAGCTTGGCCTTTTCGGTAAGGCTAAGGCTGTCGTCGGTAACATATTCATAGCTTGGTCCGGCTACAAATCCAGGGTTATTCGGATCCGGTGTCTGTAACAGTTTTAATGCATACAGTCGTAAGGAATACATTAATCCCATAGCAGCATCAATCTTGTCCGGTTCTCCGTTAAAAGTGATGTGCAGGCTGTTCAGCAGGTTTGTATAGGTATAGTTAAAGAACTTACTGTTTGTATAGGCCACGGTATTTACCGGATAATCGTTCATTTTCGGATTCATGGTCATGTTCGGGATTAACGCGGTATTGTAAGGTATCGGTGCCCCGGAATACGAATATTTTGGCTCGCCCGCCGGGTCCGGATTCTGAACCAGTCTTTTACCTTTATAAATCTCTTCAAAACGATAGTAGTGTGCCGGTTCTTCCGGTTCGCCGGTACCAAGATCACTTTCTTTAACAAAAGGATCGGTACTGGTTCCTTCTCCCTGATCGACTATCAGGTCAATGCCTCTGAATGCCGATTCTTTGCCGGTAATCGGGAATAATTCCTGAGCCGGGAACCATTTGTTATTGGTCATCTGATAGGACGGATCACCGGTGAAGATGGTCTTCCCTACAGCGTTAGCCGCTGTTTCCAGGATATCAATCTGGCCTTTTATTTTTTCATAGAACTTCCCGATCGTAATTTTCTCGGCATCAACTCGCATTAATTCGATAGGGATAATCGTTTCCGGTTCCTCGATCATCATAAAAACCTTTTTAATAAGTTTTTTGGAAAATTTAGCGATCGGAACTATCAGCCCGGTTTCCACACCTCCCGGAAGCGGTCCCGGATAGGTCGGGATAAAACCCGGTTTGTTGATTACCGGGTTTCCACCTATAGCATTCAAGACATTACAGGCGATAGACATGTGCAGCATTTCTTCTTTGACCACAGATCCGATCAGGTTACTGATCTCATCATTACCGGTATTATACAGCGTAAACATTGCTGTTAAATACGGTGGAATGGTCGCATGTTCCAGTTCGATTGCCGTTTGCAGTGCCCCTCTAAGGTCCTGTATGGTTTCCAGTTTTATATTTTTAAGATAAATCATTTGTTTTTGTTTTTGTAGGTTGGTATGGTTTAGTTGTTTTCCGCAATAGTTGCCATGGCTTCCGGTGCTCCTGCTTTGTTTTTCGATAGTATTCCGTCCAGGTAGTTCAATATCATTTTTTGTTTGTCTCTGGAAAGATCACGGGTAACCGGCATGTGGTTCGGATCTTCTTTCGGCAAGGCAAATACAAAGCGTAATATCTGAGCATTGTTGTCGACCACTTCTTTGTTCGCCAGGTTAAAGACTCCTTTTGACATTAGCGGATATAAGTTGGCATACTGCTGCATAACCGGCTGTACGTCTTTATCCCAATCCGGATTTTTAATTACTTCCGGCGGCAGGCTGTCAAAAACCAGGATGCTGATAAAATTAGTCGGATCAATTCCGGATAAGGTTAACGGCAGTACAACTGGATTTCCGCTGGCATCCACTGTAAAACTGAAATCGGCTGTTGGCTGTCTGTTCAGATAATACCATAAGGCATATACCTGTCCGTCAATAAATCCTCTCGGGTTTTTAGGGTCTGAAGCTTTTACATTCAGAACGGCTTTACCTGAGTAATCGGTTACAACATTGGATTCAAATTGCAGGATATTAGGTGTTGCCGTTGCCGGTGTTCCGTCTCCCTGTCCCATGATATTGATCAGGCTTTCCTGGAACTGGCAAATCACGGCCTGATCGGCTAAAGGTTTCCCCAGATAGGTTGCATAGAAATCGATGTCTCTATCCTCATCGGCATTCATACGGAAAACAAACTGGTCGGCACGGACATAATGAGTGGTTTCATTGATTAACGGCTGCAGGCTTCCGTCCGGTAACAGGTTTGCTATTGTTAACGGGAATTCCTGGGCTAAATGTATCTGTTCTTCGTTCAGTCTTAACGTTACCAGTCCTCCTCTTTTCTCATACCAGTTTTTTGCTTTATATTTAAGGGGACCCAGCAGTACATAATCCTGATCGCCTCTGTTTACTGCCAACACCAGGTTACGGTCTTCGGAAATCATCCCGTTTGCTCCGGATGTTTTTAAACAGTTTCCTAAATCCAGTATGATCTGTTGTGTCGTTTCCTGAACCAAAGCAGTAGCCACATACAGTCCTACTGTATTTGACGGCAGGTAGCTTCCTCCCATACAAACCATGTCCGGAATGAACTGACGACCCATGACAAAATGTTTCGGTTCTGATACTTTAGACGGCCCGATACTTCCGACAATTCTTCCGATAGTAAATTGTGCAGAACATTTTTGCTGGTCAAACATGTCTACGGTAAATTTCATGGACAACTGCTCCGGACTTACCGCTCTTAATTCGTTCAGATAACGGGATTTGATCGTATTATCTGACCAGTTCAGGTTATTGATAACCGACTGGTATGCTGCCGATGCCCCGCCGGAACCTTTTTGAGTAGTCGATCTGATCCACCAGATGTCGTTAAATCCAACCGGTTCAAAATCACCTTTAACAAAGTTGGTTTCCCCCTGTCCGATTCTGACAATCATTCCCCAGATCTGGGAAACGGACTGCTGCTGCGGATCCAGGTCCACAATCTTACCGGCCACACGGCTGTTTGCATCAATAATGCTCATTCCTATAACAGGATCGATATTCGGATCATGTGTAGTGGTTCCGTCCTGATAGGTCACACTGGTAATAATGCAGTCTATTAAACGCCAGTTACCGGTTCCATCCGGGTTCCACCAGCCATTTGTCCCGCTGGGTCCATACTGCTGGTAACTCGGTTGAAAAGTTTCGTTGTTGTAATGATTGACATCATTGTTAACGGTGGAAGGATCTGCCTGAAACTTCCCCGCAAAAGTTAATCTTGGTGAATTTAAATAAGCCATTTTATGATAGGTTAAGTTATTGCTATTCCAAAATATCGAGCCCAAAAGACAAATCGCCCTAACCTTAAAATTGACTATTCTTCAACATTAGAATGTATTATTTATAATTATTCTAAATAAAATCAATAAATCCGTTAAAAATCTGCTTTATTACAATATTTCAATCGTTTAAAGTTCAGCAATTGAATCGCGTATTATCCAAGTATAAATACCCCTTTTACAAACACCGTAATTCTACCTGACCGGTACTTCAAACCAAAAAAGCTCAGTATCAAAAAGTTACAGATCATAATGCCGTAAGCCTTCAAAACAGTAGTAATAACAGGCAGTCAAGTGTGAAACTCTATTTTTTTTTCACGTTATCCTCCCCAATCGTTTCCGTTTCGGATACAGGTTTACAGCCTTTTTTTATTGAAAGTCAATCTATTAACACTAAAAAATAATCGCAAAATGAACCATTTTAATTCTACAATTGTTTATTTTTATCTAAAGAAATATCACATTTTGTATATTTTACTACTATTCACCCAAATCTTAACATCATGATAAAAAAATTACTTCCTGCATTAGTCGTAGTCGCCACAGCCTTTTTATCCGGCTGCCAGCATGATGACGGTAACGAAAATTATTCTCACGATTCCATGTTTTTTATTGATTACCGGCACTTAGGCGGTGGAAAAGACGGAATGGCTGTAATTGAGCTTGATCCGGAATCGGCTGACTTCGGGCACATCAGCAGTAAACTGGAATTGGGCGAAGGCGTATTACCGCATCATATCTATTATGATTATTTTGAGCAACGGCTTTATACAACGGCTTTGGGCGGCAGTTATCTTTACCAGATCAAAACCGTTGAAGATGCCAACGGGCTTCCGACGCTGGTGAGTGCCAATCCAATAGATACCAAAGGAAATACAGTGGGTGAAGATATTTTCTTTACCAGTGACGGGCGGTATTTTGTGACCTTTATGGGTGGCGACGGAACGCCCAAAGGCGGCAGCGTTGGTGTTTTTAATGCCTATACCAATAAACATATCCGGACTATCTCCGGTTCTATAAATGACAATCCCAACAAGTTTATTATGTATCCACACGGTATTTCCGTTAGTGAGGAAAAAGGGTTGGTGATGGTTACCTCAACAATCCATCCGGATTTAACAACCGGCGTGGGGAATACCTGCACGCTGATCGATCTGAATACCTACCAGATGATCGAAACCTATACGGTAGCCGACAGTCCTTCCGATTTATCAAGTCCGGTAGAAGTGCTGCTACTGCGTGGCCAGTTCCCGAAATTTGCTTTGGCAACAACCATGCTGGGCGGGGACATCTGGATGGCACCTTATAATCCCGTTACCCGAAAATATGATGCGTTTACGAAGGCTTTCGACGGTTCTTCGCAGGGTTTGGGATGGGCTTTGGAAATGTATATGGATAATAACAAACACTTGTATGTGAGTTTCGGACAGCCCGGAAAAGTACTGGTATTCGATATCAGCAATTTACCACAGTTAACGCTTTTAAAAACGCTTAATGCCGATAAAGGTGCGCATCACATGGCTTTCTTTAAAACGAAATCCGGAAAAGAGGTTGTGGCCATACAAAACAATTTACTGAATCTTCCGAACCTGAATTCCGGTACAATCACTGTTGTTGACATTCAAACCAGACAGACTTTAGGAACAGTCGATTTACCTGCACGTTACGGCATACTGCCGGAATCTATTGAAGGTACCGGCGGACCGAGTAATTATTTACATCATTAAAAGAAAACCTGTCATTAATCATGACAGGTTTTTCTCTTTTGCACTTGTGGTATTTATTCTCCCAATTCCAATTGGTTCTTCACTAAATTAAAATATCCTGCCCTGTTGCTCACCAGGTCCTGATGGATTCCCTGTTCTACGATCTGTCCTTCTTTCAGGACGATAATATTATCGGCATTCTTTACCGTACTTAAACGGTGTGCAATGATCACGACTGTTTTTCCTTTAAAGAATTCCTGCAGGTTGTCGTGGATCTTTTTCTCGTTATCGGCATCCAAAGCACTGGTTGCTTCATCAAAGAAAATATAATGAGGGTTCTTGTACACCGCTCTGGCGATCAGGATTCGCTGTTTTTGCCCGCCGCTTAATTCTATTCCGGCATTTCCTATTTTGGTATTAAAACCCATTGGCAGCTCTTCAATAAATTCCAAAATACAGGCAATTCCGGCTGCATTGATAAGCTTTTCTTCAACTATCGTTTCTTCTGCCAGGGCAATATTTTCAGCAATAGTTCCGCTAAAAATAGTTCCGTCCTGTAAAACAATCCCGCATTTTTTACGCCATTCATTCGAATAAACATTATTGATGTTCAGTTCGTCCAGCGTTATCATTCCGTCTGAAACCGGGTAATAGGACAGTAATAGTTTCAGCAATGTGGTCTTACCGCTGCCGCTTGCCCCAACAATAGCCGTTACCGAGTTGTTGGGAATTTGCAAAGAGATATTGTCCAGGACAAACCTGTTAAAATTACCGGGATATTTAAACGATACATTTTCTAAGCTTATTTCCTGAAATATCCGGTGTTCAATATGTTCCTTATTCTGGTTATCCTCATCACTGTTATTGTAGATCTCTCCTATCCGTTTATTGGCAATATTGGCATCCTGGGCATCCCGTACAAAACTGACCAAACTCTGGACCGGATTGATCAACTGCCCGATAACATAGGTTATACTAAGCAGTGTTCCGAGTGTCATCTGGTTGTTAATAATAAAGATAGCACAGATGGCTATGGCTATTATTTCTTTCAGTTTGGACAGGAAGTTAACGCCTACTAACTGGTAGGTATTCAGAAACAGGGACCGCAATTCCAATCGGTTTATTTTTTGCTGTATGGTCAGTATTTTGGTGATAATCTTATTTTGGGCATCATTAATTTTTATTTCCGGCATATTCATGATGAATTCATAAATATTGTTGCTGTTTTCGGACTGTCCTAAAAACAGTGCATATTCCAGTACGGCTCTTTTCTTTAAAAAGAACAGTACCCAGATTACCGACAAAATGGAAAGTGAAAAATACATGCTGAAAATCCAAAAATTGAAATAGCATAATATGGCGCCAAACACAAGAATGTTCATGACGTTTAAAGCCAGCTCAATTCCTTTCCAGGTAATAAAATTCTGAATTTTATTCTGGTCATTGAGTCGTTGCAAGGTTTCCGTATTTAAACGGGTATCAAA
The DNA here is from genome assembly GCF_002379575.1 of Flavobacterium sp. UBA4197. Lineage (NCBI taxonomy): Bacteria > Pseudomonadati > Bacteroidota > Flavobacteriia > Flavobacteriales > Flavobacteriaceae > Flavobacterium > Flavobacterium sp. UBA4197. The sequence goes on along the minus strand of NZ_DFUB01000018.1, from coordinate 65,195 downwards.
AAAATGTATCGGTAACCGCATTAATTTACTAAGCAGGTCTTTTTTCAGACTGATACTCAGCTGGAAGTTGATTTTGGTCAGTATTAAATGACTTATAAAATCAGCTATAAAGCCCGAAACAAACAGTACCAGTTGTGCCAACAGTAAATAGTATACAACCGCTATTACCTTTGGGGTAATACCAGTGTCTATTATCCGCTGGAATATAAAGGGAATACAAAAGTTCGTTGCGAGACTGATCAGGATAAACAGTATTGAGCCGATATACTTCGCTTTATTTTTAGCCAAAAAGGCCAATGCCGTTTTAAAAAACGGGGAAGCGGTAATGGATTTTTTTGTTTCTTTGGGAAAGCTGAAGGCTAAGAAATCATCTGAAGGTTCCAAAACGATACCGACTCCTTTTTCGTTATTGCCGCACCATTCCTTGATAAATGATTCGCTATCCAGTATGATCCTTCCATAAGCAGGGTCAGCCAGATGGTAATAGCGTTCCCCCTTGCGGATCTCAATTTTTTCCAAAACAATAAAGTGTTCCTGCCGCCAGTACAGAATAGAAGGCAATGGAATTTGTTCCAGTTCTGCCTGGGTTAGTTTTAAAGGTACCGATATCAGTCCGATTTTTTCAGAAGTTCTTATAATATCCTGAATGGAAACGCCAACCCGTGTAAATTCAAAGAGTCCTTTTATCTGTGATAATGTAACTTTCTTATCATAATAGCTCATAATCATGCACAGGCAGGCAGCACCGCAATCGGTGCTTTCCAGCTGGTGGCTGAACTCTACTTTAGGCTTCCTGAAGATTTTCCCTAACAATGTCTTGTATTTTGGTATTTACTACTTTGTTTTTCTCATTTTCATCGCCATAATATATACAGTAATCGTTTCCTTCTTCTCCGTGCTCCATAGCATGCTGCGAGCATCCTCCGTTACATAGCGGCATAATTTTACAGCTCAGACAAGGTTTATTCCTGAATTTGGCACTCATTCGCCTTTCAAGATAGTCATTTTCCCAGACCAATCCTCCTTCTTCATCAATATAACCGGCTCTGTTTACTGTTTCGAAGTCCCTGGCAGTACATTTAAAAATATCACCGTTATAATTAATGACCACGCTATTCCGCTTGTCTGCATAACAGGAATCGTACACATTGTTCGGAGAATATGTCCCTTTGGCATTAAAACCGTCATCCCGGATAGCTGCAAGATTCTTATCCAGCATCAGGTTCAGGTCATCCAGCTGGTCATTTTGCCACACCCTGTGAAAATCAAATATTAAATATTTTTCTTTAATATCATCTGCCACATCAGCGAAGTCCAGTGGTATTTTATTTGTATCTTCAAGATTATCATCGGTATAATTGATCCGGAGTGTCACAAAAAAGTGGTTCTGAATAAGCAGTTTCACATTTTTAATGATTTCGAAATACGAGCCTTTTGTTTTACTGACATACCGTACTTTGTCATGTTCTTCCCGATAACCGTCCAATGTTATCTGTAAGCTGCATTTGATATCTTTAGAGTCAAAATAATCGATAAATTCCTGATTGATCAGATACCCGTTAGTTGTAAAGGCTATATTGCCTGCTTTATTGTTTATTTTACAGCTGATTAAAAAATGATCAATAACCGGGATTACATTTCTATTGAAGTACAGCAACGGTTCTCCACCAAAAAAAGAAAGCGTAAATTCTTCCAGTTCTTTTTTTGAAGCAGTATTGTCGATAAACTTCTGTATGCGCTGGATTTCTCCAACCTCCATTCTTGATTTTTTTATATGCGTTTCATAGCAATAATAGCATTTGAAATTACAGTTCATCGTTGGGTTTATTGTCAACGTATAAAACCGTAAGCTTTCATCAACTCCAGTCGATATCTTTTTGACCGCTTCAACCTCATTAAGGCTTTCTTCGACTAAAAATTTATTGTCAATTAAATGTTCATAAAAAGCCGGGTATATTTCCTGCAGATTATCTATTCCTTCTGAAATTCCGGCTTCCAGCAGTTCTTTTAATACCGGATCCAAAAAGATCACGTTATTATTAAAGGAGTTATAAAGACTATACTTATCGCCTTCATAAGGAAGCAAGCTGTTAAATTGACTGTATTTCATGATCTTGACTTTTTACGAACAGTTTGTATTGTTTTGAAAAGGTTCCTGACTGTTGCATGCTGCCTTTATGGCAATAAGCAAAGAACAACTAAGGCACCATACAGTACCTTAGTTGTCTATAGCTAAAGGATTACCCCATGCTGATACCGGAAGCAACAGTAGTCGTTGTTGTAGGTGTAGTAGGTGTTGTAGTTCCTCCACATCCTTTCACGCAGTTACCGCTGTTTGTAACAGTACATTTGTAACCATTAAATGAATTAGCACTGATACCACCGGCATTAGAAGTACTTAATGCATTTGAGAATCCTCCTTTTAGAACTTCTCCTTTTGTTTGAAGCACCTCGAATTGAGTAGCATCAAATTTTTTAAGTTGGTTTGATTTCATGTTAAAAAATTTAGTTGTTATAATTTATAGTTTCCTGTCTATTATTTCTCCGAACAGTCGGATAACTTGCAAGTAATTATTATGATTGTTTTTGTTTCCGTATAATCGTTATCAGTTTGTTCTGTTTTTTTCTTCTTCATTACTAACCTGGCGTTCCGCAACATTTACTTTCGAGCTTCCCCATTTGTATAGTAAACTGACTCTGCAGTACCGGGTATCGTAATATCCCTTATAATAAGCTTCTATATCGTTGCGGTTACTCTTATTATTAAAATCATAGGCTTTCAGCAGATTGTTTCCCACTATTGTCAGTTGCAGTTTTTTATCTAAAAAGGAGAAACGTGCCGATACATTAAGCTGCGTAATCCCGTAATTATAGACCAAGTCGCCGGATCTGTTCGGAAACTGGTACTGCAAATCGAATCCGGCCCGGATTGTTTTATCTTTATTTAAGATGAAATTATTGGAAGTGCCGATACTTCCTCCCAAACCTTCATTACTTCTTGGAGTAACCGGATAAATTTTTGAATCGGAATGCTGAAAATATCCGACCACCATATTCTGGCTTTCCAGCCAATGGAATTTTTTAAAGATGTAAACCTGCTGAAATCCGAAGCTGTAGCTGTCGAAATAATTCAGTCTGGTTACCCTTTGTGTATAATCACTTTCGTTTAATAAAACCACCTGTCCCGAATTATCGGTATCTCTGGAAAAAAACAGGGTTGTTTGCAGCAAATCCCTGTAGCCGTAATTTGCTTCAATATTGTGGGAGAAAGAAGGCTGTAAATACGGATTTCCTTCCGAATAAGCATACGGACTGGAGTACCATTTAAACGGGTTCAGGGCATTAAATCCGGGTCTGTTTATCCTTTTGCTGTAGTTCAATGAGAAAGAATGCTGCTCATTCGGGGTATAGGTTATATAGGCCGTTGGAAAAAACTGTGTATATTCTTTTTTAACTTTCTCATTGAGTACGATCGAATAGCCTTCTGTCCGGGTGTTTTCCATTCGTAATCCCAACTGGGTTTCCCATTTATTATTGCCAAATTTTTTATTCCCGGAAGCATACAGTGCCTGAGTATTTTCTTTGTATTCGAACTGGTCACTTTGTGAGGTATCAAAAAGAGGGATGCTACCAGTTATATCAAAATAGGCGACATCGTTCCTTGTTTTGGAAAAAGACAGTTTTGTTCCGTAGCTCAGGTTCATCCATTGCAAAGGATGTTCTACATTAACCTGCCCGGAATAGTTATTGATCTTCTGATGAATCAGGTTATTGGCGGCTACCCTCCCGTTTGGAACTTCGGCTTGTGCCGAATTATAAGTATCGGAATGAAATACGGCATCGTTATCGGCAATATAATTCAGATAGTCAAAATCGGCACTGATTTTTCTGCCCAAAGTATCCAGGTCAACATTGGTATGCCAATTCAGTGTATTCAGGTTCCGCTTTCTTAAATTCTTTCCTTTTGTTGTTATAACGCCATTTGGAATTCCGGGATTAGCATCGATGATATTTGTTTCGTTATCATCTTCAATATCCGGTTTGTTAAAGCTTCCGATATACTGTACCCCCATATTCCATTTTTTGGTAAACTGGTAGTCTACTCCTGCCCTGCCGTTCCACAAGTCACTTTCATATTTTGCTACGCCTTTGCTGTCCCATAATTTTGCCGGATAATATATGCTGCTTTCTTCTTTTCCGCGGTAACTGCCCTTTGTGTAATTCGTGCTTAAAACGAATGCCATTTTATCCTTGTTATAGTTAAAATTTCCGCCGGTACTTCCGGTACCGTAAGCCGCTTGTTTATAGGCTCCAAAAACAGTGGCATTCCAGCTGTTATCCGGTGTTTTTTTTAGCTTGATATTAATCAGTCCGCTGTTGCCTTCTGCATCATATTTTGCCGGCGGAGTCGTTATCACCTCTATATTTTTGATGTTATCGGCCGGAATGGTTTTCAGAAAGTTTATCAGGTCGTCGCCCGACAGCTGCATTATCCGGTCATTGATCATTACCGCCAAAGTACTTTTGCCAATTATACTGATCTGATCGTTCTGGACATTAATATTTGGGGTGACCTTCAAAACATCGATGGCATCCCCGCCGGCAGCCGACTGGGAATTTTCGACATTAAAGACCAGCCTGTCCACTTTTCTTTCGATCAGTTTGGTCTTACCCTGTACGATTATTTCCTGTAATTGCTGCATGCTTTCAATGTTTATAACTCCTAAATCGGTATCCTTATTTAAAACCAATTCCCTACTGTATATTATTTTTCCGAATTGTCTTATAGCCAATGCATAATCCCCTTCCTGTACTTTAATATTGAATTTCCCGTTTGCATCCGAAAATTCCACCGCGACTGCAACGGAATCATTTTTATACAATACGATTTCCGCCAATTCATACGGCTTACCGGTTTTATCAGCAAGCATCCCTGATACATTTAGTATCTGGGCAGATAAGATCATGGGTAGTAATAAGGCGATTATCAATATTATTTTATGGCACTTCATCTGTAACGTTCTATTTTACCTCCGTTGAAAACTTCACCGGAAACCGTCAATAAAAAACAATAAATACAAGAAAACAATTCAAACAAAAGACACAAAAACAGATTTTAAACCTGATTTTTAACAAATAAAGTGTCAATTATTTAAATCTAAAATAATAAGTCCGCAGCAATAACGAAACATTCGTCTGCTACCTTTAACAAAGGAGGAAGTTTTTAAACCGGAAATGTTAAAATTGAGCCGGTTAAATGAATTTCTGGGAGTAGGCTTCTTTAATCAAACTGCCGTCTTCGGCAACATCAAAGGCCTTTTTCATCTGGATAATACGCTTCTGAATGGCACTGGTAGACAGGCAGATTACATTTTCCAGTTCTTTTATTTTAAAGCCTCTGGATAAGTACAGCAGGATCTGCCGGTTATAATCGTCTGCCAACAGGTCTTTTTTCCATAGTTCGCCAATACATTTCTTTACGGTCGGGCTCTGGTAATGGTTGTCATGGATTACTTCGTTAAGAATAACCGGAAGATTTTCCGGTGTGATATCATTTTTGATAACCAGGCCTTCCGGTCTGACCTTTTTGACAATATCATAGACAACAATAACCTCTGTATGAGCGGTGATCATGATAATCTTACAGTGTGGCAAATGGGTACGGATATACAATGCCAGTTCACTTCCGGAATAAATTGACTGTTCTTCATAAGCCGGTAAACTTTTATCAATAATGGCAATATCTACAGGATTATGCTTCGCGTTCTTTATAAGGTGGAACGCTTCCTCGCAGGTATAGGCTTTACTGATATTGAGCGTAAGGGACTGCGACAAACAAAAATTTTGAAGGGAGTAGATATAGCCATTTACGGTCATCGGGTGATCGTCCACAATAAGAATATTCATCACTTAATTATATTTAACATTTATGGTAGTTTTTAAACAACAATAAGAGCGATCTCTTTTTTAGCTTGCTTATTCATTCAAGCCGCTTATTATGTGTTTTTCCTATATCATTATCGACGACGACAACCGCTATACTGCCGAAATACAGGAAAATTTCAACTATTTTCCGAATTATATCTGTGCCGGTATATTCAATGACAGCCAAACAACATTACAGCATATTATTACGATTAAACCCCATTTGGTTTTTATTGAAATTCCAGAAAATCCTGACCAGAACAAAGCCCTGTTCGCTACCATATCCGAATCTTTCCAATTCCTGGCAACGATGCCCTACTTTGTTGCCCTTTCCGGGACTTCTGCACATACATTAGCCGCTATTCAGTCCGGATTTTCCGATTATCTGTTACAGCCATTCCCCCTACAGGAGTTTGGCAAAATGCTCTTTAAGTTCGAAAAAAGAACTCCGGATCAGCTTTTCTCCAACATCTGTATAAAATCATACAGCGATTACCAGTTTGTTGATCTGAAAGATATTGTCTACTTAAAAGCCGATAACAATACCACAGACATCCAGATGTGCAATGGTAAAATCGTCAATGCCTATAAAACATTAAAGCATTTTGAAAGCAGTTTGCCTTTTTTCTTCCTGAGGATTCATAAAAGTTATATCGTCAATATTTTCCATGTTTCCAGAATCAATTTCGGCAAATCCAAATGCTTTTTAAACTATAACGAAACAATACCTTTTTCACTACATTACAAATACAACGTTGAAATTATTGTAAATAAAATGAATTTATAATAAACATACTGTTAATAAATAAAAAATTACACCACGCAAATCAAATGCTTTCCTCACAAAATACCCTGTTTCACTATATAGCGTCAAAACTCCGAGGATAACTCCTTGTTAACGCTTTAATTTGTTTTAGTGAAATCGATTAATCACACCTGCTATAGTAAATGGGGAAACCTTACCATATACTGGTAACAGCATTCACTATAGCCCGGAACAGCACTTTCCCTGCTTTTTCTACACAACGCTCATGGCTGCTCAACAGTATTAATGAGTATAAAACAATTGCATCCGGCTGGTTACTCAAAAACATGCCTGCCGGTTAACCTTTAAAACAAAACAAACATGAAAAAGCTATTACTACTCACCGGTTGTGTTATCACCGTTATCTGTTTTTCTTCCTGCTCAGACGATGGTCTGGAAGCTTTTGAAAAAAACACCGGTACCGACTCGAAAACGAATACTTCCCTTTTTTCTAAGGATGAAGGCAATACCACCCAGGCAAATTCATCGGCTACCGATAACGGAAATAAGGACAAAGACAAAGCACAAGGCTGACTTTTTTAAGTTATAAAACCTGCAGATTATTACAATTTGTAGGTTTTATAGCTTATTTTTGAGTTACTAAAGCAGGCGTTTTGAGAAAAAAAATACACTTTATTCTATTTTTATCGTCATTATTGGTAATCGGCTGTACCCGTAAAAAAGAGGCTATTTCCAATAGTGCCAAAGTGATTGCCTTATTGAATACGGACGGCAGCGACTCTTTAAAGAACAAACAATATAATGCCCTGCTGACCTATCTGTCAAACCATGAAAACGACTCAGTGAACCGCAACCTGCAGTTTAATCTTGCTTCCAGATTTTACGCTATAGACGAACTGGAGTCTTTTTTAAAACTGTCCTTCCAGCTAAAAAAACTTGCAGCACAGCAATACGATTCCACACACCTCGCAAAATCACTTTATTATATAGGCGACTATTATGACGAAAAGTCCCAGCTGGACAGCGCCTATTACTATTATTCCAAATCGGAAAAAATATATGCCCGGATCAGGGATACTTTAAACTCCGGCAGAACGTCCCTTTATAAAGCAGGAATTCTCTATGATGCCGGAAATTTTACGGAAAGTGAAATTGAGATCGTCAATGCCCTGCGGTTGCTCTCCAAAACCAATAATATCCGGCTGAAATATGAAAGTTACAACCTGATGGCCCTGTCGCTAGAAGGATTAACCGACTATACAAAGGCTCTGGATTACTTTGGCCTGGCCATGGAAGCGCTCAATAAACTGGAACTAAAAGGCTACCCGAAAAACAGGCTTATTAAATCCCGGATAGCCCTTTATAACAATATGGCCGGTGTTTATGAAAAAACCGGCGAAACGGAAAAAGCAATTGACCTGTATGATATCGGTTTAAAAACCAAAGCCTTAAAAGAAGAATACCCTAAACTATATGCTATGCTGCTCAATAATTCCGCACATGCCAAAATGAAAAGCAACGGGTATAAAAATGTAAAAGAAGAACTGTTTGAATCGCTGAAAATAAGAGAAGATCTGGATATTAAACCCGGAATAGTGGCTTCAAAGATTACAATAGGAGAATATTTTTTAGCGCAGGAAGACACCCTGAAAGCCTTGCAGTACTTAAAAGAAAGTTATAAGCTCGCCACCGCCATACAAAGCAATTATGACGTGTTGACCACTTTAAAATTACTGATCAAAAACGACACTAAAAACAATGCTTACTATTCCAATAGATTTATAAAGTTCAATGACAGTATTAAAAAATCGGAAAGGGAGATCAAAAACACCTTTGCCCGGATTGCTTATGAAACCAAACAGGTGGAAGAGGAAAACAGGATACTGTCCGACAAGAACACCAAGATTATCATTGGATCATGTGTGCTTTTTTTCTTCCTGGGTTCCTTATTGGTGATATACCGTTTAAAAATGAAAAACAAGGAATTGAATTATTTTCAGGAACAGCAAACGGCCAATGAAAAAATCTACCGGTTGTTCTTTGCGCAGCAGGCCGAAACGGAAAAAGCCCGTAAAGAAGAACGGAACCGTATCGCTATGGAACTGCATGACGGGATCATTAACAGCGTATTCACAACACGTTTTAACCTGATACAGTTACAAGCCGAGCCGGAAAGTAAAAAAACGGAGCTCATCCGGGAGCTGGAAAAAACGGAAACCGAAATCCGGAAAATATCCCACAATTTAATGGACGACCCGCTTATTGACGACCGGAATCTTCCCGAAATCCTTACACGCCTGGTTAACGGGCAACAGAATAATTTCAATACAAAATTTGACACTATTATAGATAAATACATTGATTGGTCTTCCATTACCATCGAATGCAAGATCAATATTTACAGGATTGTACAGGAGGCGATACAAAATGTCAATAAATATGCCCGGGCAGAAAAATGTTTTGTTTCTGTACTGAAAACCGGCGATTATACCACCATACGAATATGGGACAATGGACAGGGATTTAACCCGCTGAAAATAAAGCAGGGACTGGGCTTAAAAAATATAACCGAAAGAGTGAAAGCCATAAACGGAACCATCAATATTGTTTCAAAAATAAAAGAAGGAACAACTATTGAAATCCGGTTTTAACAACCGTTTTATTTCTGATACAGCAGGTAATTGGCATAAAACTCCGGAATATCACTCGCCATAATGCCTTCGGCGGTTTCTTCTACCGGATAGGCTAATTTGACCAGTTCTGCCGTTGTGGTCTGCTCGTCAATGTGCAGCAGCAAATAGGTTGCCTGTGATTCGCCTTCTTTGGAACGTCCCACAGAACCGCAATTCAGCGCCAGCTTTTCCGGTTGTCCGTTTTCCGGCTGTATCTTGCGGATATAGGATAAATGGGTATGTCCCATGATTAGCACAGCTGCTTTTTCCTGCTGCATCATTTCATACAGGTCCGCTTCGCTGTGGTTTTCATAAATGTATTCTTCGTTGCTTCTGGTACTGCCATGTACCAGCAGTATGTCTTTTTCGATCCCCTGCTGGGTGTAGGTGAGTCTTATTTTACGGGGCAGTTTCCCTAAAAACAGTTTGTTTTCCGGTGTAATCGTTTTGCGGGTATAATCAATAGCCTGAATTCTTGCCATGGTTTCCGCTTCACTGTGTTTGCTGAGCGGGATAACATCATAATTAAAGGCAATGCGCTCGTCGTGATTTCCCATAATACAGGGAATGTGTGAATTTCTCAACAGCGCAATCACTTCATTTGTCCATGGTGCAAAATCAACCAGATCACCCAGGCAATATACCTGGTCCGGTTTCCGGCTTTCAATATCATTCATTACCGTTCGAAGTGCCGGCAGATTGCCGTGAACATCGCTAAAAACAGCTATCAGACTCATAGGATTCGGGGTATAATTCTATATAAACAAATTTAAGCAATTACTATTGTTTGTCATGCGGCTTATCTTTTATTAATAGTAACACTGTTAATCTTCCCTCTTTTTAACAGCTAAAAAACGATACCGCAATTTTTTACATTAAAGGTGCTGCCAATCGTACCAGCCGCTCTTTAAACTTTTCCATTTTGGAGCGCCTGCGCCATTGGTAAGGATCGATTTTCTCGGCATCTTCCAGATCCTTTAAAAACTGTTCCCGCAGTACTCCAGAGAGTTCCGGATCGTAAATAATGGCATTGGCTTCAAAATTCAGATCAAAGCTTCTGTAATCCATATTGGCAGAGCCCACCATACTCAGCTGGCTGTCGCAAACCATCGTTTTGGCATGTACAAATCCTTTTTGATAGCGGTACACTTCCACACCCGATTCCAGCAGTTCTTTATAGTAGGAACTGGAAGCCGCATTGACAATACGGGAGTCGGAAATTCCGGGAACCAGTACTTTCACATCCACACCGCTAAGGCTGGCAACTTTTATCGCATTCAGTATTGTTTCATCCGGAATAAAATAGGGCGAGGTTAAAAACACTTCTTTCCTGGAAATGGCGATACACTGCGCCATCGACAACATGATGGATGGTATTTTAGAATCGGCTCCGCTCACAACGGTCTGAACAATCTTATCCCCGAAATTTTCCCGGTTTAAACCCGCCGGAAAAAACGCTTCTTCCGGTTGTAAGGATTGTCCCGAAGCAAAATTCCAGTCGCTCAGGAAAGTATATTGCAGGTTGTAAACACCCGTTCCTTCAATCCGGATGCTCATATCCCGCCAGTAAAGGTCATTTTCAAGACGTCTTTCGTTGCTGTATTTATCACTGATATTGATACCACCCACATAACCGATCCGGCCGTCAATAACCACAATTTTCCGGTGGTTCCGGTTATTGACCCGATTGGCCAGCAGTGAAAAAATGATCTTATAAAACGGATATACCTCTACGCCGCTTGCCCGCAGGCGCCCGGCTAATTTTTTAATTCCGGAACTTCCGAAAGCATCATATACAAAACGGACATTTACACCTTCGGCCGCCTTTTGAATTAAAATGGCCGCAATCTCATTTCCGATAATATCATCTTCATAAATGTAATATTCCAGGTGGATGTTGTGTTTTGCCTGCTGCAGATCTTCTTTCAGCCGTGGAAACTTCTGTTCTCCGTTAATCAGCAGATCAATCTTGTTATTGTCGGATACCAGGCTGTTTTCATTTTTCAGGATCATCCTGGCAACCCTGTCGAAATTGCCGAAAACCGCACTATTCTCATTCAGAATCTTTATGGAATTATCATTAATCGCCCGGATAACCTGATGAAGCAGGTTGTCATCCCTGATTATTTTTTTGGAATAGATCTCGCGTTTGCGGTAGTTAAATCCGAAAGAGAAATACACAAAAATTCCGGCTACCGGTAAAAAGGTCACCAGTAACAGGTAGGCCGATGCTTTTGCCGGCGACTTGGTATTATAGATCACGATACAGCAAACGGCAAATACTATTAAATAGTAAATTGCCAGCAGCAGGCTACTCCAATGTGTCGTCCAGAAATCGATACTCATTTGAGATTCTCTAAAATTCACTATTAAATGTAGTTCCTTTTATTTAGAGCCACAAATTTTAACAGGAAAAACAGAATTGTTTATATTTGACAGGAGCTTTTCTTTCCTGATTAAAAAGAAGCCCTAAGCCGCTAGAATCCAATATAATGTCGTCCGTAAAAGTGTTTTGGAAGATCAATTAATTGAAAACGGCTACCGGATAATAACATTCGCCAGACTTTAAATTCCTGCTGTTATGAAAAAGGGATTCCATCTTAAAAAATTGCTGTTCCGCTTACTCAGTACGCTGCTGCTGCTCGGAATCATTGGCTATACCGCTTATAAAGTCAGTCCCTGGCCGACAGCTTTGGTACTCCGTTATGCTTTTGATGCCGGAGCCGAAAAAAAGTCCGGAAACCTCAAAAAATATGTCCCCGCCGGTATTACCGCCTTATACAACCGGCAATATGATACTGCGGACAATGATGCCCGGCTGGATGTTTACTATCCGGCGGCAGCTTCGTCATCGGCCACCATTGTCTGGACACATGGCGGCGGATGGTTATCCGGGAATAAGGAACAGCTTGCCAATTACTGTAAAATTCTGGCTTCAAAAGGGTTTACGGTCGTTGCGATCGATTATGCCTTAGCTCCGGCTGCTCATTATCCCACACCGGTAAAACAGCTCAATACTGCTTTAGGCTACCTGCTTCAAAACAGCCGGCAGCTGCACATTACTCCCAACCGAATGGTACTCGCCGGTGATTCTGCCGGTGCACATATCACTGCCCAGCTGGCGGCAATCTGTACGTCACCGTCGTATGCTGCGGGTATGGGTATAAAACCGGCTATCGCCCAAAAAGCCTTAACCGGCGTATTGTTGTATTGTGGTCCTTATGATCTTGGTAAAATTGATATAGAAACCGGGTTTAACGGACTGGCAAAATCAATTTTATGGGCCTACTGCGGTACTAAAGATTTTACTACCCATCCCGATTTTGCACTGGCCTCCGTGAACCGTTATGTAACCAAAGATTTCCCGGCGACATTTATTTCTGCCGGAAACGGCGACAGTCTGCTATTGCAGTCGCAGGTACTCGCCCAGCATCTTGGCCGGCTTGGTGTAACGGTAGACAGCCTGTTCTTTCCGAAAACTTACACACCGAAGCTGCCGCACGAATACCAGTTTGATCTGGACACAGAAGCCGGTAAGCTCGCATTGGAACGTACTGCGGCGTTTATTAACGAACAGCCCTGATCAGGCTTCCATCAGCCAGAAAGGGTTTTCTTTAAAAGCTTCGTAGTCCTGCAGCAAAGTGCGCTCCAGCTGTAATACAGCATCCGTTTTTAAAGTTATATCCATCTCTTTTATATAGTGCAGCAGGTTATAGCAGGTGGTGAACTGCCCGGTAGCAATAATACATTCTTTTCGTTTTTCTGCCTGATGTTTTTTATCAAACCATAAGGTAGTGCTCATGGTACGGGCTTTTTCGGCTACCGCTATCATTTTTGGAGAGGGATGCAGCGAATCACTGGATTTGGCTTCCGGTGGAAATTTAGCGCTGCTCAGATCATAAATTGTATTCTGAATTACTTTGCTTCTGTATTTTTTATTGGAAAAAAGTCCTTCATAGTACATTCTCCGGATCTGTTTCAGGTAGACATCATTCGCCAGGATGAATACTGATTTTGCCCGTGACAATACCATTTGTTTCAGGATATCAAACCGCAGCCGGAAAAAGACACTTTTATATTTTCTAAAAACGGTGTTCCAGGAGCCGGAGCTTTCTTTTTCATCGGAAACGGCTTTTACCAGAAAGGAGAAGCCATATCCCAATACCACCACACTAAAAATTCCGGTTAAGGTTCCCACCACATAGTGCCAGGGCTTCCAGTCATCCAGAAACAGCAGCATGAGCGGTAAAACGGAACCAATCCCTAAAACCCAATACCCCAGTTTTTGCAGCGTGAAATCGTTATACCATCGGCGGGTATACACCGGTAAGGTATAGGCGTCCATTAAATAGCTGCTGACGTCGCAACTGATAAACAGGTCAAATTTTTTCTCTTTACTTCTCCGCTGGTCGGCTTTTAAAAAGGATCCGATTCCCTGGTTATCGGTAATACCGCCATCCATAATGCCAAACTGCTTTTTTTCAAAATTTTTATTCTTAAAAAAGTCGGCACTATTGTAGTCGTCAAGGGTATATTCGTTTTCTTTATAGGTGATGGCATCTTCCAGACTTGCTGTATCAATGCCGGCATAGGTAAAATCGTTCGGAAAAATCATCGGTTCAAATCCGGAAGGGAAACAGGACGAACAGGCTAATATATCGGCAAGCTTCATTTTATAAGCCACTTCCCTGCTCTTCGGTTTAAAATAAATATAGCGGTTCCCGATCTTCCCGTTCGAAAAACCTTCGGTCCGGTTTTGCGACTGAAAGCGAAACGGCAAACCGTTTGAAAATTCCGTTGCATTGATACAGATCTCTTCCAGATGTGTGGCCGGATCGGGATGCGAAAACAAGCCAAAAGTTCTTCCTTCCAGCAATTGATCATATACGAGGCTGAAAGCATTGATCAGGTTAACGCTTTTTTGCGGCCGGTCTTTCCATTGCGACCGGTCGCCCAAGGTTTTGACAGCTTCCCCCAAAAGGGTATCCCCATCCAATTTTTCGGAAAGGAATTTGTAAAAGGCCTCAAACGGTTTTTTCTCAAACAGAAAAGCGCTGTACAGTAAATTTGTAATACTGCCGCCGGAAGTTGAAGAAATATAAGTCACATTGTGCAATAAGGGTTTTCCGTCAAACGGTACACGGTTCAGGTACGACAGACACCCTAAACTATAGGCTGCCGCTCTAAAGCCGCCACCTGAAAAAGCAAGCGCAATGTTTTTCATATTTTTATTTTAGCCTGCTAAAGTTACTCTTTAGCATAAAACGAACAAACTTTTTTTAGGGTTCCGAAAGAATAATAACTAAAAGGTTTCGCTTTTAAAATAAAAACACAAATTCTGATATCTGACAAACTATTTTAGCGTATTAAAACGTAATGCTGATTCTGTTATTATGCTTTTTAATTGTTGCCCAACGTCCATTTTATCGCTTTTTCTTTTGTTGCCCTGAAAATTGTTTTGTGTGTTTCTGTTGGTTCGTCTGCATAGTTCCATTTTATACCGGCAGGATTTTCACTTTTTAAAATATCCGACAATTCCTTTGTATAAGGGGCAATATCCGCGGCATCCGAACCGGCAAACCAAAATCTTTTTGCCGTTGGCGGGAACTTAGCCAAATGTTCTTTTGAAGTCCTTACCAAAGCATGATTGTTCCACCACAATGACGGGTCAAAGGCGATATAATAGTCAAACATTTCGGGTTTCAGAAAAAATGTCTCCACTACAAAAAGTCCTGATGCCGACTCGCCAAGTATTCCTTTTTTACCGGAAGTCCGATAGCGTTTGTCTATTTCCGGAAACAATTCATCATTTATAAAGGCTCTGAATTTTTCTGAACCGCCTACAACCGGGGCTATTTCTTTATCTTTTGCTACTTCGGTTGGCCCGGTCAGATCTCTTGCCCGCTGCGTATTTTCAATCCCTACCAGAATTACCGGCGGAATAGCCTTAGCTGCTACGAGTGCCGCAATGGTATTGGCTATATGCGGAAAATCTTCCTTTAAACCACCATCTGCCATATACATAACCGGCAATGAAATCGTATCGGTCTTATAGGTTGCCGGCGTCCAGACATTAATCGTTCTTGTTTCGCCAACTTGTTTAGAAGGCATCGTAAAACTATCGTGAGCCGGAACAGGATCCTGTTGTGAAACATTGCCACAACCTGTCAGTACAGTGCATATCAGCAAAATGCCATATAAAATTTTCATATTCATATTTTTATTGTTTATCGTGGTTTTTAATTTTACTATGCCTAAAAAAACTAATTGCCAGTGGTTTTTTCTTTCTCAGGTATTTTTTCCTTTCATAACAGAAAAAAAATATATTCGCTATTATTCCTGCAATACTAAGAAAAATCGCATAATATTCTTTTTTTTTACACTCCTTTTTTGAGAGCAGTACTTGTTTGTTTTTTAGGATGCTGCCTTTAAACCGGCTATAAAACAAATCTAAAGAAAAGCACTGAATATATCCTTTTGATTCCTGACTTGTTTTTACAAAATACAACTCAAACCGTTATTCCACTTTAAATTTTTTGTTTTTACAGTCTAAAATCAGTTTGTGGTTTATAAAAAGTTTATTCCCGGTCATTCCCTGCATTCCGGATCTTTTCATTAAAAAGTTCTGCATTGCCGATGTTCCTTCTATATAGGTCACTTCGGAAAGCTTCAGCTCCCGGTTCCCTATTTTTATTTTGAGAGCTGCAGGAGCGGATCTAACGGTTAGTATATTCCCCCAGGAATTGCCTTTTTCTGTCTTTATTTTTCCATTCGGCGTTTTATAGCTTTCCCATTCCTTTTTATTCGTAATCAGCTCATAGCCGCTGGTTCCCGAATCGTAAAGCAATTTCAGGCTTTCATTTCCGATTGTCGCCGGAAATATAATCCTGCGTTTTTTAAATTCCAGTCCGGTAAATTCACCATCCCGGATGTCTGTTGTTAAGGAACATAAACTGTTTTTAAAATCCAGTACAATTGTCCGTTTTTCTAACAAATCGGTTCCGATGGTTCCGATGATATTACCGGCATCCGGATGCTCAATATCAATCTTATTACCATAATCCAATACTGTAAAACGATCCGAAGTCACCTGCATGTTCCCAATGTTAAAACCTGTTGAAATTTCGTTCGGGTTGTTATGTCCCTGAAGCTGATTCCGGAATTTTGCCGGTAAAGATGCCAATGCTTTTTTATAAAACACCGTCGTTGGGGAACCCGAATCCAATTGCATATAAAATGTCTGGTCCATCCCGGTGAGCTGAACGGGTAACAGCACGGCAGCATAAGGGTTCCCGTCGGCAGCAACCCACCGTATTGTCACGTTTTTTGTAAACCCGGAAACACTCAGGTAATTTTCAGGCGATGCAAACTTTTTTTCAAAATAAAGATACCCTCCTGATAGGGATAATACGATAATGATAACGATAGCCAATGCTATTTTTCTGAATGTTTTCATGCTACTATTTTTTTGCAAGATTCAGCATTACCATTCAGTTTTACGGTAAAAACATTACGTCATTTTTACGACATCTTTATGACATCATTTATAAAAAACTGTTTTTCAACCGGATACACAAATTACTTTTTTGATTCAGACTGATGCCGTTTTTGATGACTACCCATAGTTTCAGACAAAGAAATGCAATTAAAAAGAGGATAAACAGCGGGAATTTTAGTCCTAATGCTTTTTGAACAAACGGACTTACGATCATCAGGACAGACGTAATCAGGCTCAGCAGGATCTGAATACTGACGATATTTTTTCCCAGTTCTTTATTTTTTGCGTCCTTTGTTTTGTAGGTTAAAATCAAAGGCAATATCACCCCGCCAAATGGCAGTACAAGACCCGATAAAGCCGAAAGGTTAATTAATTTTGCCCTGTCAATTCCGGTATTTTCATCGCTACCGGCAAGCAGCTTTTCGGGTTCGGTTTCCAATGATCGGGCTATTGCTTTTAAGGTAAACCCTTTGAGAGCATTCCCGGCTTCAATCCGCTGGATGGTTCGCAGGGAAAGCCCTGACTTTTCGGCAAGTTCATTTTGAGTCATATTTTTCTCTTCTCTCAAAATTTTAATCCTATTCTTCATTTTTTATAGAGATCGGTTTTTATAAACTTTCCGCTACTTGTAGTGTTGCTTAGCAAAACTAAATAAAATATTGAGAATCCACAGGTTTGTTTGAGAGGATTGAATTATGGTTTTCCGTAATTACACAGCGATTTATTTGCTGTTATTTGGCATTGCGTAATAATATTAATAGTACATAAAAACAAGTATCATGGAAACAATCCAAGCAATTAAACCCGGACCAAAAAGAAAAACAGAGGAAGGAAAGGATGATAAAAGACAGCGTGTTACACCGGACAACAAGCCAAAGCATCCTACTTTAAAACCTCATAAACATAAACCTAAAGATTAAAAGGTTTAAGTAATCTGCTACGCAAAGTTGTGAAAACTTTGCGTAATTGCAATTAATTTTCTGATACTGCAGCAGTAACCCCACCGGTTTTATCCATTTCAAAACCCAGTATACCGGCCGATCTTAGAAACTCTTTATGCGGACGGGCGGTAAGCACCACTTCTTTAGTTGTAACAGGATGTGTAAAAACCAGTTTTTGAGCATGCAACAGCATCGTATTCATTTCAAATTTTTCAAGCCATATCTTGTTTTGCTTGTTACAGCCGTGAGGACGGTCGCCGATAATCGGGTGTAAAACATGCGCCAGGTGTTTGCGGATCTGGTGCATTCTTCCGGTTAACGGGGAAGCCTCTATAAAGGAATACCGGGAAGTATCGTGTTTTCCGGACGGAATGGGCAATACTGTTTGTGCCAGCGTTTTGATGGTAGTCTGTGCTTCCTGTAGCACACCGTTGTCTTTATATAACGGATAGTCGATGTGCAATTCCTCCGGAGTAAACCCTCTCACGATGGCCCAGTATTTTTTTTCAACGGTTTTTAAGGTTAACTGTTCCGTCAGACTTTTATTTACTCCCTTATCCAGTGCAAAAAGCAATATCCCGGACGTTTTACGGTCAATCCTGTGAACAGGATATACTTTTTTGCCGATCTGATCCCGCAGCAGCTGAATCGCAAATTCGGAAGCATCCCTTGCAATAGGAGACTGGTGCACCAAAAGCCCGTGCGGTTTGTTGATTGCCACTAAATAATCGTCCTGGTAAATAATCTCTAACATAATCGTATAAAAAACCGTTCAAAAGTAAGCGTTTTTTTCAGAATGCCTCCCAAAAGCCATGATGAATTAAAATACACTAATCATTCCTAAATGACAGTCCCACCCAATTATATGCCCAAATAGCTCTAAAAAAATAAATTCTGATTTTTGTCGAATTCCGTAATTATACGTAACAATTTGTTAATTTTTATATTTAGATTTACCATTATAATTTTTAAAAAACAGCACAATGATTACAGGTACAGTAAAATTTTTCAATGAAGAAAAAGGGTATGGTTTCATCAAACACGATGATGAAAATAAAGAATGCTTTGTACACTCTACAGGGTTAATTGACCGTATTAAAGAAGATGACAAAGTATCCTTCACAGTCGAAACCGGTAAAAAAGGACCAACGGCAACTAATGTAAAACTAATTAACTAGATTTATAAAGGACACCAGTACAAAAAAACCTCATACAAGCGATGAGGTTTTTTTATTAGTATATAGCTCCGGCTTGCCCTTTGCCCTTTGCCCCTTGCTTTTTGCCCTTTGCTTATATTACCGGTCATCCGGAAGTCTGTATCGCTTTGCAGCATTATTTCCGCAATGAAAAAAACTGGGATACCAAACACCTGAAGACAAAACCTTTCTGGAAATAATCCGCCGGACAGCGTTTATGAATACTGCCGGTTTTTTTTGAGTCCCCGGTAATTTTATACTACCTTCGTCAAATCATACCAATCAGTATCTTATGTCGAAAGCTGCGAATACCCGAATGACCATTCTTCAGAAATCGTTTGATCTGATTTACCGGCAAGGTTATCAGGCAACCAGTATTGATGAGATACTGGCTACAACACAGGTCACCAAAGGGGCTTTTTATTATCATTTTAAAAGCAAAGAAGAAATGGCACTGGCACTGATCCGGGAACACATGCGTCCGGAAATGCATACCATTATGATCAGGCCGCTCATTGAAGCAGAACATCCAATGGACGAGATCTATTTGATGATGACGAATCTGCTTCAGGATACTACTTTTTTTGATGTGAAATACGGCTGTCCTGCCATTAACCTGATTGAAGAAATTGCCCCGTTAAGCGAGACATTCAACAAAGCACTTTCCCTTTTAATGTTCGACTGGAAAGCGGCTATCGTAACCAGCATTGATAAAGCAAAAAGCAGGCAGCTTATTAAACCGGAAACCAATGCCGAACAGGTTGCCGTTTTTATCATTTCGGGCTATGGCGGTATCCGCAACCTGGGAAAAATAGGCGGAAGAAGTTATTACAACAGCTACCTCGACCAGTTAAAAGCTTATTTAGACAGTCTGAAACCAGCCATTCAAAACTAATTATCGTCCTTTGAGCGGATAGTCTTTTAGCTGTGCAAAAGAATAGCCTTGTTTTTTGAGTTCCGGCACGATTACTTTCAGCGCTTCATACGTATTCCATTTCGGGCGGTTAAAATGCATGATGATAATGGCACCCGGTTTTACGGTAGTCAGGACATTATTGACAATTGTTTTTACCGGCGAAAAAGGGATCGCATCACCGGAAAGCACATCAAAACTGATGATGGTCGTATGAAGGCAACGGGCAATTTTCGCACAGGATTCGTCGGTATAGGCTGTAGCCGAACGGTAAAAAACAGGACGTCTTCCGGTAATTGCTTTTATTTTTCGGGCATTTGCTTCTATTTCATCAAAAGCATCCGGAACATCGGGTGTGCCCTTTATTCCATATTCACTTTCCCCGTCAACCGAACAGGGACGATGATTCAGTCCGTGGTTTTCAATTTCAAAAAGCGGATTTTTGCTTAGCTGTTTCAGGGTTTCCAGATTGGCATCGATCCATTTTCCGGAAACAAATAAGGTTGCCGGAATTTTTTCCCGTTCTAAAAAGGCAATGAGTTCTTTATCAAAATCATCGCCATGCGGTCCGCCGCAGGCATCAAAGGTTAAAGCCAGTATTTTTTGCCGGGTAACCAGGTCTTCGTCTACGCCTTTTACAAATTCTCCCCAATGACCGGGTAAAGCATTACGGAAAACAGTACTGATACTGTCTTTTTCCCTCAGGTAAGACTTGTCCTGATACAATTGACGGAGAAAAACGGTATTGGTATAAATGCCGGATTGTGCCAGGCAGGCGGCTACCGGAATGAACAACAAAAAGGCAATGACTATATTTTTCTTCATATCTCAAATTTATTCAGCGGTCTGTATGTCTATCAGATACGGTTTTAAGCGAATACCGTCAACTGTTCTGAAACGGCTGGTTGCATAGGATTGATAGTGTTTCCCGGGTTTTAGATCGGCTTCAAAGGTAAATGACTTTCCATCCTCCGAAAATCCGATAACATTGGCCACCCGCAAAACATGTTCTTCTCCCAACGGGCCGAAATCGAATCCCCTGAAATTTTTATGCATAACCTCCGAAAAGTGAAGGGTAATGCGAACCGGTCCGGGGCTTACATTTTTACTTCCGTCTGAAAACGGGGTGACGCTGACAACCTGCGGCCGTGCGTTGTCATAATCCGTTTCCATCTGCGCTAAAGTGCGGGAAAAGAATTTTGTTTTATCCACAAAAGCAGCTACTTCTTTCTCATGAGTATAATCCAGTTCTATCATTTCCTTAAGCGCCTGTTTTTTGTCTGTCGCCATTTCATAATAGCGCTCGCATATCGCGTAGCCGATATAATAACCCAGATCCCTTTCTTTTAAGTCGTTTTGGTTTATGCCCCAAATCCAGTTATAAGTGTTGTCCATTACCTGCATCTCCTTTTCAAATTGTTCCCGGACCGCTTTTTCATGCTTTTTTCCAAAAGCGATGGCTGGTATGGCAGCAGGTTTTCCGGTTACTTTTGTCGAAACAAATTCCGCTACACCTTCATACAGGCAATAGTATAATAAGCTGCCCGTTAGTGTTTTTTGCTGGGTATGCACATACTCATGCGTACACAACAGACCAATTTCTTTAATCGGAGTAAACGTTTTATAAAAATAATGCAGGTTTTCCGGCAGCTCACTAATCACGGTAGCCTTATCTGCCAGGGCCATTTCACTGCCAATCAATACCGTATTGTCCAAAATTGTACCATTGGTCCGGAAAGCTCCTATTGTAAAATAGACCGGAACCGGGCGCAAAGCCGGATAAGCTGCTTTTAGCCTGGCGATGTCATGCTCAATCTCCGAAGCCAGCTTTTTTGTTTTAAGGGTGTTTTTCCGGATCGATTTCCAAAACTCAGGATAATTGTTTATTGCCTTTATATAGTCTTTAGCAGTATAACGCCTTGCCTGCATTATGTTTTTCAGACCTTCGGTTCCTTTATCAAAATACATTTTTTGCAGTATATCATACTGTTTGACACTGTCTGTTGTTGCCGTTATTTTATCGTAGGCATTCCAGAAGTTGGTAACATCCGTGGCGATAATTGTTGTTTTATCATCCTGTGCAGCCATTACTGCCCATAAAAAGAAAAAAAATACTGCTAATTTCTGTTTTGCCATACTGTTGCTGATTGCTGTTTAAAAGGTTCCTAAATATAACAGGAATTATACTAAGCACAAACAAATTGCGCTGAATTCCATTATTTGAAAATGAATCTTTTTTAAAAACATACCAATTAGTATGTTTTTTTATTTACATTTGTCACCATATAAAAACAACGGTGATGTATACTTTATTACTACAATTTCATTCCCTGTTCCGATGGCTGGTTTTGTTCGCCTTATTACTCGCCCTTTTCAGATCGTTTACAGGTTATTATAAACAAACGGTGTTCACCAAAACCGACAATGCGATCCGGCACTGGACCGCAACACTTTCCCATATCCAGTTGGTAATCGGGATGCTGCTGTATACCCAAAGTCCGTTTGTGACCTATTTTTATGATACCTACAAAACGGATAAGCTGACCATCGAAGCACTGTTTTTTGGTGCTATTCATATTGTCCTGATGTTTTTTGCCATCATTTTTATCTCCATCGGTTCTGCCAAAGCAAAAAGAGTAACAGCAGACCGGGACAAATTCAAAACGATGCTCGTTTGGTTTTTCATAGCCCTTGTGATTATCTTCATTGCTATTCCATGGCCTTTTTCGCCTTTAGCCAACCGACCACTTTTAAGACCTTTTTAAATCATGCTGCACTATTTCAAATCCGCTATCGGCCGTTTACGGATCATTGCTTTTCTGGAAGGCATGAGTCTTTTGGCATTAGTTTTTATCGCCGTTCCTTTTAAATATTTTCTAAACTATCCGGAACTGTCAAAAACCTTAGGTCCCATTCACGGGGCTTTATTTCTTCTTTTTGTGTTCAATGCCTTAAGCGTTGGCGTCCAGCAAAAATGGACCTTCCGGGAAACTACTTGGAAAGTTTTACTCGCCTGTGTTATTCCGTTTGGCACATTTTATATTGACCATACCCTGCTTCGCAAAATAAAAGATACCGATTAAGCCATGAAAAATGCCAAATGGGTTGTCGTGTTATTGCTGCTTTTTAGTCTTACCGTTACCTACTTTAGTGTACGGGGCTCCCGCCCCATTCAAAACAGCTATGCCTTCCCGAAAAAACTGTCGGCTTTACGGCTGTTTGCCGGTCCGATGTCGCTTTTAACCCCGGATGAAGGTGTGGAAGTACTGGAACTTTCGGCTACCTTGTTTACCGATCATGCCGAAAAACAACGGCTTATACGGCTCCCAAAAGGGACAAAACTAGTTGTTAAAGACGACGGACTTCCTCTATTTCCGGAAGGGACATTGCTTGCCAAAACATTTTATTACCCGTTGGCCAACAGCAAAAGACAGCTGATCGAAACCCGTATTTTACTGCTTAAAAATTCCAAATGGAATGCGGTTACCTACCAATGGAACCGCGAACAAACGGAAGCATTCCTGATTACACAAGGTGCTACCGTAACCGTAACTCTGGCTGACAATACAGTGATTAACTACCAGATTCCGTCGGCCACAGCCTGTACTTCCTGCCATCGTGCTGGCGATGTTTTACTGCCAATCGGTCCGAAAATGCGCAACCTCAACCGGATGGTAATGCTGGATGGAAAACAGCACAACCAACTGGATGTACTGCAGGCCAAAGGTTTGCTAAACAATACCACTGCTTCCCCAAAAATTACCGCATTACCCAATTATAACGATACCGGCATTCCGTTGGAACAACGTGCCCGGGCGTATATGGACCTCAATTGTGCCCACTGCCACAATCCGGGTGGAATGGCCGGTAATCAGACACTAAAACTGGACTATGCGGTTCCTTTCGGGAAAAGCGGTATTGCCATAAACAAACTCAATATTATTTACCGTATGGAAACCAAAGGGGATTTCCACATGCCTAAATTAGGAACCACCGTTACCGATACCGCAGGGCTGACACTCGTGAAAAACTACATTAAAAGCCTAAATAATTAAAAACAGGTTTTGATTTGATTGATGATTGAAAACTCTTATTGTTAATTTGCCCTGTTTTTTTCGTCAAACTTAATGTTGCTTGTAGCGCCTTTTACTTTGTTGTTACCAAAGTTGTAGGTAGCACTCAGCGTTAGTGTCCGCCCGTCATAATAGTTATCGTATGTTGTGCTGATGGTTGTATAGGTGGTATTTCCTCTGCCTCTGTCGGAACGGAATACATCGTTTATAACGGCATTAACCTGTAACTTTTTATCCAATAGCGCCATTTTTAAACCCGGAGAAAACTCATAGGAACCTTTTATATAGGAATTTCCATAGGTGTACGGTAATGCCTGCCAGAAATTAAGCAACAGGAACATGGTTTTGTCCTTATTTAACGTTATCGTATTATTGGTCGTATAGTAAAAGGAAAACGACTGCTGCCCCACAATGTCAGCATATAGCCCTTTCGTTTGGGTATGATAGGTATTCAGATTTACGGAACTTTCCCAGAGGCTGAAAAACGTATCAACATAATTCACCGTTAACCCGGTTTTGCTTTCGCGGAAATAATTCTGGTAGCCTACAATTTTATAGCCGTCATTAAAGTTTACTACCTGTCCGTAATTATCGTCACTGAATTGCTGGTAAAGCGTAAACGATAGTTTATTTTTAAACGAATACCCCAATTCTATATTGTCGTTATAGGACGGCTGCAACAACGGATTTCCTTCTGCATAAGTATAGGTATTGGAATACCAGCGGTATGGGTTCAATGCTCTGAAAAACGGCCTGTTGATCCGTCTGGAATAGTTAACCGAAAGTGCGTGATTATTAGTGGGTTTGTAAACCACATATAGCGACGGAAACCATTTCCCGTAATGTTTTGTTGTCTTCTCTCCTGTTGCCGGCGTCAAGCCTTCAATAATGGAATATTCATAACGCAGCCCCGCTTTTGCCGACCACTGCTCACTGAAGTTTTTATGCATACTGAGATAGCCTGCCAGATTTTGCTCGTTGTAACGAAACAAGTTACTGTTGTTCGGGTCCAGTACATATTCATGCTGTAAAAAGTTGAAATACTGAATATCGGAAGCATTCCGGAATAGTGTATATTTTGTTCCGGTTTCCAGATTGACCCAGTCGTATGGCAATACCAGATCGGCCTGACCGGACCAGATGGCATAATCAATGACGCTGTAATTGCGAACAGTTGTGCTTTGCTCCGTTTGCGTATTCAGTGTCCGGAAGTTTATTTTGTTATCCGGAATATTGGAAAAATAATTCCCGGTAATGTTTAGCTTTTTGCCTAAAGTATCCAGTTTTTGTTCATAAAATACACTCAGCGTATGCGACGGAACATTATAGCGGTGTTGCGAATTGGTTGTCAGCAGTGAATCTGTCACGCTTCCGGTTTTATAAATGGATGCATTATGAATATCCATATTGAGTTTCCCCATATTAAAATCATAAATAGCGCCTATTTTAGATTTTTCAGACAGCGTATAATCCAGACTCAGGTTCCCACCTATTCCCTTATTCATATCTTCCCGGACATCCGTACTGTAAACCGAATTATCGCCCTGAACACTGGTTCGTTCTACCGATTTCTTTTTACGGTCGTAATGCCGCAGCTTTAAGGAAGTACTAAATCGCTCCGACTGGTAATTCAAGGCTGCAATGTTTATATAACCGTTGAACGTTTTGCGCACATAGGTGGACGATACATTTCCGCTCCATTCCAAAACCGGATTCTTTTTAAGGATAATATTAATGATTCCGCTATTTCCCTGGGCTTCATATTTTGCCGGAGGCGTTGTGATCACTTCTATTTTGGCAATATTGTCTGAACGGAATGCTTGCAGGTAATTGACCAGTTCACTTCCCGAAAGGTTAAGCATCCGGTCGTTGACCATAACCGAAACACCGCTTTTCCCGACAATCGAAATCCCGTTATTCGCATCTACTTTTACCATCGGGGTATTGCTCAAAGCCTGTGTGGCATCCATTCCCTGGGAAGCAACGCTGTTTTCGACATTAAAAACCAGCCGGTCCACTTTCCGTTCGATGAGTTTTTTCTTCTTTTCGATGACCACCTCCTGTAATACTTCTGTATTTCCAATTTTCAGGTCGCCTAAATCGATATTCTTGTCCAGCTGCAGTGGGCTGTGGTAAACCGTTTTGCCAAGCCGGTTAATTTTAAGCGTATAATTGCCTTCAGCTGCTATTATTTTAAAATTGCCTTTTTCATCGGAGAATTCTTTTTTTACGATCAGGCTGTCGTTTGTTTGCAGCAGAATTTCCGCCAGATCGACTGAACCGGCAATTCTTCCGGAAACCGTATATTGGGCTTGTGCCCTACTCCAAACAGCAACAAGGGCTATTACAATAAAAAGTAGACGCATATTTTGTTTTGATTTTTTGAGGTTACGGCTGTTCCGCTTCGAAACAGCTTTTTAGTTGTTTTACGGCAATAGTCTTCCTGTCCCGTTCTTTATCAAAAGAGGGTACATGGTGTAGTCCTGTTGTTTCGGCACCGGCAATAGTTTCCCGCATCCGGAACGGATGTTCTTAAAAAACAGGAAACTATCAGGGTTAACAACGAAGGGTTGGCCTGTTTAAGACTGTCGTAATTTACGCTTACATTTTCATGATTTTTACGTTGCCGTAAGTAGATTTAATCGTCATCGTGTTGGCACCGCTTTTCTTGTAAAATCCGGTATAGGTAGTCGTATTTTTAACCGTTGTTTTGTTGGCATCCAGACCGGAATTGTCCGTTAAGTTGGCATACGTAAGTTCAAAATTATAATTAAAAGGATAGTTATCGGCATGACCGATTGTAATTCCGGTATATCTGGAAATTATGCTCACATTATTCGCTTTTGCTTCTATCCCATTAATCGTTATCTGCCCGTAATCGGACGTAAGCGCGATATCTTTTGAGAGCTGTCCGAAAACCATTGTTGTGTAATCGCCATCCCCTTTAACCAGGTCGGCACTGCCAATAGTAAGCCCGCCGTACTTTGATTTAAAATCCAGTACATTGACCTCTTTTATTTTTGCCTGTGTATAGTTGTTCACCAGGTTTAATTTATCGGATTTATTCAGTGTAAAATCCGAATAATTGGCTGTCAGCACACCTTCTTTCAGGTAACCGATAGTTGAAGCACTGGAATAGCTTATCTCGATAGTGTTGCGGCTGCCAAGCAGTTCATTAGCCGTAAGCTTACCGTAACGGCAGTTGATATTTGCTTCTGCCAGCAGTTTATCGACTGTAATATTGCCAAATTTGTTTGCCAGTTTTACGCTTCCGTTTTTGGGAATTTTAATCGTATAATTGATTTCGATACTCAAATTGGATTTGCTTTCACCCATTTTATCCAGAACCGTTGTGGCCGTTATCCTGTTTTTCAAAGCTTCCAGATCAATACGGATTGCCTCAATTCTTTTGTTAACGGCCGCTTCGTTGTTGCCACTAACCTTAATGAATACTTCAATGGCCGTTTTAGCCTCATTCCAGGTTGTCACATAAATGTTTCCAAAGCTGTTGCTGACTTCCAGATGGGCATCCGGGTTTACTAAATATGTTTTTTCAATCTTTTTTTCTTTGCTGTATTTACCCGGATTGCCATTACCTGCAATAAGGAAAGACGGTACTATTAAAAGAAACAGCATTATTTTAGAGCATATTGTTTTCATGTGATTTCTTATTTAGTTTATTATTATTGTCTATTTGATGCAATACATCTTCCAAAAAGGATATTCTTGTTTTCAGATTGGTGAGCATTGCAAAAATCAGCTGCTTGTTTTCACCATTATGAAGAAGCTCGAGCTTAATTTTTTCATAATCGCTATCCAGTTTTTGCATCTGTATAATCGCATCTGCTATGATTTTTTTGTTTTCGGGTGTATCGCGTTCCGTTACTTTTTCCAATTCATTGTCAATGATCGCTGTAAAATAGAAATGTATTTCCTGTACTTTCGGAGAAGTATCTGCCCATTCTTTTGCTGCCGGAGTCTGGTGCTGGTAATACATAAAATAAGACCCTATACACAGGATAACGGAAGCCGCTACAGTTACCGGCATCCAATATCTGGTTTTCTTTTTCTGTTGTATCTTATCAAAAAAACGCTCCTGGTGTCCTGATTCCGGTTCTTCAAAATCCCAGTCTTTTTCCAACCGGTTAAACAGCGTTGTTAAGTTGTCTTTTTCCTCTTTCATCTTACGGCTTCATTTAGTTTTATTCGTAATTTATCTTTTGCCCTGCTAATCATTGTCCGGCAGTTCATTTCTGTTATTCCCATGATCTGGCTGATTTCTTCCTGATCATATCCTTCTATCAGAAACAGCGTTAAAGCGATCCTGTAATTGTCCTGCAGTGACTGAATCGTTTTCATAACCTGTTGTGCTTTCAGGCTGCTGTAATCCATTTGCGTGTTATCGTCCGGAATGTCTTCTACTTTATTCAACACCGGATGCAATGCTTCCGTTGCCATTTTATGCCTCTTTTTGTAATTGTCGATACTCTTGTTCACGACAATCTTTTTAAGCCAGGCTCCAAAAGAAACTTCCTTTTTATATGCGTCCATATTCAGGAAGGCACTCAGAAACGATTCCTGCATAATGTCTTCCGCCCAATGCTCATCCTTCACAATACGATAGGCCGTATTGTACATCGCTTTATAAAACCGATTGTAAATTTCAAATTGGGCACCCCGGCTTCCGTTCTGGCAGCGTATAATTAAATTGTCGATATCGTTTGGTTTCGTTTCCAATGAAAGCATCAGGTTTTTATATAAAGACAGTACTTTTTTTGAAATGTTACACTTTTCAGAAAATAATATGCAAAATAGTATCAATATTAAAAAGATACCACTATCTCCTCAAATTATAGCGCATAAAAAAAGCCGGCACTAAGCCGGCTTTCATCATATCGTGATAACAATACTTATTTTTTAGACCATTCCAGGATAGAATCCTTGTTCATCTTAACATAGTCACCATTGTTTTCTTTTTCAGCACCTGCCAACGATAATTTTGCTGTATCAATAGCGCCTTTTTTATCGCCCAGTTTCGCCTGAACCAATGATTTCAAACGCAAATACCAGAAAGGTGGTTCTTTTTTCATTTCAATAGCTTTGTTAACCCATCCTAAAGCTTTGTTCATATCACCATTGGATTGATAATAGTACTGAGCTGCTGAGAAATAATCATTCTCTGTTGGACCTGCTAAAACATTTTCGATGCTCTTAGCGGCTATTTTTTGTGTAGGCACTTCAAACTTAACGGCTACCAATGTTTTTTCCCATGAAATTTCAAGGTTAGCATAGTCGTTATCCAGGTTGTTTACCGCAATAGTAAAAGTTTCTACTTTTCGGCCTAACGTTTCCGGTTTTACCGTTGTACGCAACGCTACTTTAGACTCATCCCATTTTTCAGGATTCCCCCAGTTATCTGTTGAAGTGTAAAAAATCACATCCCATGAATCTGCTTTTGGCAGTGTATAAAGGGCATATTTTCCTTTTTTCAACGTTTTACCGTCAATTACAACATCATCACTAAAAGAGATTGTCGTATTCGCGTTTGCTCCGGTTCTCCATATTTTTCCGTAAGGAACCAATTCTCCAAATACTGCTCTCCCTTTTGAACTTGGACGGGAATAATCCAACTCCACCTGGGTCAAACCAACTACTTGTTCCAATTCTGCTTTTGGACTCGCTTGTGGTGCTTTTACCTGCGCTTCAATGGCTAAAGTTGCCATAAAAAATGCTGCAGTTATAAAAATTTTTCTCATAACTATTGTCTGTTTATTAGCGAACGAATTTACTAAAAATTAACACTTAAAATGTTAATTTTAATTTAAAAGAAAAAAATGCTGTTTAACGATTTCATAAAAAAATTAAACAGTTGTACTTTTACCAAAAAAGTATGAGACTTTATACCTTACATACCAAACAAAAGCTTCCCATTACAGTGGATGAAGCCTGGGATTTCTTTTCAGATCCGGGCAATCTGAATGTGATTACACCGGATAACATGAAATTCCGGACCCTATCCGGTGATAAGCAAAAAATGTTTGCCGGACAGATCATCCATTACCGGATTTCTCCTTTTCCCTTAATAACGATGCAATGGGTTACCGAAATCACACATGTTCAGGAAAAAAGCTTCTTTGTGGACGAACAGCGGTTTGGTCCTTATAAGTTTTGGCACCACAAACATTTTTTCAAAGCCATTGAAGGCGGCGTTGAAATGGAAGACGTAGTACATTATCAGGTTCCTTTTGGTGTTTTAGGCGAATCGTTTCATCCGCTTATCGTAAAACCCAGGCTGAAAGCTATTTTCGATTACCGGAAAGCCGCATTAATCAAGCGCTTCGGGGAATACGATCCGAATATTAAAACATCAAGGTTATAACAAATTATATATGACTATTTTTTGGTTCAGAAGAGATTTACGACTGGAAGACAATATCGGTTTGTTCCACGCACTCAACAGCGGGGAACAGGTACTCCCTGTTTTTATTTTTGATCCTGATATCCTTACCCAGCTGCCGGAAGACGATGCCCGCGTAACTTTTATACACACCCTTTTGTCTAAAATCCAGGAACAGCTCTTAAAGAAAGGAAAATCCCTTGCCGTATTTCACGGAAAGCCGCAGGCGGTTTTTCAAACACTTATTGCCAGTCATAACATCAGCACCGTCTATACCAATCATGATTATGAGCCGCTGGCACGA
Source organism: Flavobacterium sp. UBA4197 (assembly GCF_002379575.1). NCBI lineage: Bacteria > Pseudomonadati > Bacteroidota > Flavobacteriia > Flavobacteriales > Flavobacteriaceae > Flavobacterium > Flavobacterium sp. UBA4197. The sequence continues at coordinate 34,510 of NZ_DFUB01000018.1, read as the reverse complement.
AAAAGGGATATGGAAATCTATAGCCTGCTAAAAGAACATCATATTGCTTTTAAAACCAGTAAAGACCAGGTTATTTTTGAAAAAAATGATGTGGTTAAAGACGACAGAACGCCTTATGTGGTGTACACTCCCTATTCCAAAAAATGGAAAGAAAAATTCCGCGGCATTCAATTGTCCCGGTATCCTTCTGAAGACTATCTGGACAACATTAGCACCCACGCCTATCCGTTTTTAAGCCTGGAGGACATTGGATTTAAAAAATCGGCTATTACGGTAAGCCCTTTTGATATTTCCGAAAAATTAATTGACCATTACGAAGCCACCCGCAACTTTCCTGCTGTTTCAGGAACGTCAATGCTGGGAACCTATCTGCGTTTTGGAGCGGTAAGCATCCGGAAAATGGTTCAAAAAGCATCCGAAAGCCGTTATGAAACTTTTTTAAACGAGCTGATCTGGCGTGAATTTTTCATGCAGATCCTGTGGCATTTTCCACATACAGTAAACCGTAGTTTCCGGGAAAAATACGATGCTGTTGTTTGGGAAAACAATGAAGTTCTGTTTCAAAAATGGTGTGAGGGAAAAACCGGTTATCCTTTTGTTGATGCCGGAATGCGGGAACTGAATGCCACCGGCCACATGCACAACCGCGTACGCATGATTGTTGCCAGTTTTTTATGCAAACACCTGCTGATAGACTGGAAATGGGGCGAAACCTATTTTGCACAGCATTTACTGGACTACGAACAATCCAGCAATGTCGGCAACTGGCAATGGGCAGCGGGCTCCGGTGTTGATGCCGCTCCGTATTTCAGGATCTTCAATCCCACCGAACAGATCAAAAAATTTGATCCGGATTTGAAATACATAAAAAAATGGATCCCGGAGCTGGAAACCTCCCTTTATCCCAAACCGATAGTCGATCATAAAGAGGCACGGGAAAAATGCCTTAGTGTCTATAAAAAAGCCGTGGGATAATTTTACATTAGTCCACGGCTCAATACCTGTTATTCTATAAAACGATTCTGTTTTTTATCCCTTTCACCGTTTCAAAATTGATCTCATCAAAATGGTTGATTTCAAAATCGGCTTCTGTTAAATCCTGAAGTTTGGAATTGGCACTGTTATAGGCCAGACAGAAAATATCTGCCGCTTTGGAAGCTCTTACCCCATTGGTACTGTCTTCAATAACGATACAGTTTTCTTTTGGCGCCGCCGATAACGAAGCGGCATGCAGAAAAATGGCCGGATGCGGTTTCGATTTCGGAAAATCCTCTCCGCTCACCGTATGTGTAAAATACGGATGCAGTTCAAAACGGTTAAAAACCCTTTCAATAGTACCTTTGGAAGCAGAAGATGCCAAAATAAGCTGCATCCCGTTTCCATGAAGATCCACGATTAATTTACGCACTCCTTCAATCAGTTCTAAATCTTCCTTAGTATCGAAAGCATCGTTGAATAAAAAACGTTTCCGAAGGATCAGTTCTTCCACATCGTGCGGCAAACCGAAAGCATCTTTTAATTTCTGGAAAACATTACGGGTGGAATTCCCGGTAAAAGTGGCATACATTTCTTCTGAGACTGCGATTCCCAATTCTGAAAAATGTTTGTAGTAAGCATATTTATGAACCGGTTCCGTATCTACGATTACGCCGTCCATATCAAAAATCACTGTTTTAATCATTGTGTTGTCGTTGTTTGTGCAAAAGTACGGCTTATTGTTTTATTTTTCCAAAGCGGAAGCGAACAATCCGTTTTTATAACGGTTCTATCCGGCTGAATAATAACACTTCCAAATGATTTTCGGCTGAAAATGAATTTTTAATTAAACTTTTTCCTTTACCTTTAGTCTAATTCACAAACAGCATGGCTTTTGCAGGACGAAAAAACATTTATCAGCGAATTATTGAATCCGAAAACGCAGAATGAAGCGTTTCGAAAGCTGCTATCCGAATACCAGCGTCCGCTATACAATCATATCCGGAACATCGTTATCAATCACGACGATACCGACGATGTTTTACAAAACACTTTTATCAAAGTATTTAATAATCTGAATGGTTTTAAAGGCGAAAGCAAATTGTTTTCCTGGATTTACCGTATTGCTACGAATGAAGCCATTACATTTATCCATCAGAGAGCCCGGAAAGCCGGTGTTTCCAGCGAAGAGCTGCAATCGAAAGCCGTGAATAACCTGGAAGCCGATGTGGATTATGACGGCGATGTCATCCAGCTGAAATTACAGAAAGCTGTGGCTACCTTACCGGAAAAACAACAGCTGGTTTTTAAAATGAAATATTTTGAAGAACTGAAATATGAAGATATGTCGGAAATTTTAGGAACCTCCGTAGGCGCCTTAAAAGCGTCGTATCATCATGCTGTTAAAAAAATTGAAGAATATTTAAATTCCGATTAAACCTTTTTTTCGGAACCTTGTCAAATAGATAACATGAATATGAAATAGCGGTGTTTTACTATATAAATACCGTTTATGAAGCACGAAAACTGAGAATAATGAAAAAGTTTGATTTACATAACGATCCGAAAATAACCTCCGGTTTTAAAACTCCGGATGCTTATTTTGAAAAATCCGCTGCGGAGATAATGGCGAAACTACCGGTACCAGAAAGTGGTAAGGTCATCGCATTGCCCCAGCGAAAAGTAGTCTGGATGTCGGGCATAGCCGCTTCCCTACTATTGGTATCCGGATTGTCTGTTTATTATTTTGCCGGCACACCGTCTACCGGAAATTTAGACGATGCCGTGGTGGAATCCTACCTGCAGGCCAATGTGAATTCTTTCGACATTATCCAGCATCTTGATGAAAAAGATATTAAAGAACTTGAAAAATCCATCGTTTTAAGCGACGATGCCGTAGAGTCCTATTTATCCGATAACAACAATTTAGACCTTTATTTAAACGAATAATACCATGATTGCAAAACGAATCTTACCGTTTATACTTTTACTGATTTCCATCACCGGTTTCGGACAGGATTTCAAAGAAAAAAGAGAGCAGATAAAACAGCTTAAAGTTGCTTTTATCACGACAGAAGTAGGACTAACAACCGAAGAAGCCACTAAATTCTGGCCTATTTACAATACTTTTGACGAAAGGCAGTTTGAACTGAGACATAAAAAAATGCGCGGTTTCCAGAACAATATGAAGGATGATGCCATTGATAAAATGACCGAAAAAGAAGCACTTGCTTTTCTAAACCAGATTGAAAATACGGAAGAGGAACTGTTTAACCTGAGGCTGAAACTGATAGCCGATTTAAAAACGGTTTTAAGTCCTACCAAGATCTTAAAATTCAAAAAAGCAGAAGACGATTTTAACCGAAAGCTGTTGCGACAGATGAGGGACCGAAAATAAAAAAAGGAGCTAAATGCTCCTTTTTTTATTGAAATTGAAATCGAAATCGTATTATCTTATTATTTCCGGCAGCTACAGCCGTTTTGGAGTCCAAAAAACGCAGGGTAAACAAATCTTTGTAGTCTGCAATTTTACGCCAGCTCGTTCCCTGGTCAGCTGAGTAGAAAACTCCCGAAGCTCCTACTGTCAGCAATTCCTGTCCTTTACTGTCCGGAAAAAACTGTACACAGGAACCATACCCGAATCCTTCATGCTCCGCGATGCGTTTCCATGTTTTACCGCCATCGGCAGTACTGATTTTGTTACCAAAATTCTGTTCCGGTTTTTCATAGTTCCCGCCCACTGCAAATCCGGTCATTTCATCATAAAAAGCAGCCGAAAATATTCCGGTCATCGCTTCGCCCTGAACTATTGGCGTTGCATACGTTTTCCAGGTCATTCCTTTGTCTGGTGAATAAAAAACGTTTGATTTTTTCCCACCGGAAACAATCCAGGTATGTGTGCCTTTTATAATAATATTGGTATTACTGGCTGCAAAAAAAGCTTCACCGGCAGCGATTTCCGGTAAAGCACCGCAGTTTATTTTGGTCCAGCTTTCTCCGCCATCCCGGGTTATGATCAGGGAAAAACAATTTTCGACCGGATCGCCCACAGCAATTCCTTCCTTATCATTCCAAAACTGCATGCTGTCGTAAAACACTTTTTCTCCTTTTTCGGCATACACTAAAGCCGTATGTTTCCCGTCTTTTGAAATCCGGTACAGCAAACCGGGGTTACCGATACTCAGTATAAAAACATGCTCTTTTGTCTGGGCAATACTTCTGAATTCTAACTTTAAATCGTCTTTGGTCACATGACCGGTAAACGTTTTGCTTTTATCCAGCGTAACATAACCATACTTCCCATTGTTTCCGGCATACCAGATCCGGTTGCTGTCTGCAGCAATTGCCCGGATACTGATTTTCTCCGTCAGTAAGGTGTCCGCAATAACTTTTGTAAAGCCGGACCTGGGTGTGGTGGTGGTCGTTTCCGGATTTTCGGATTTTGTTTTCAGTTTACACGAAAAGCAAATACAGATAATGGCAAGCAAAAAGCCTTTTTTCATTTATAAAATTTTAAAAGGCTAATTTACAAAAACAATGCTGCGATTACAGTCTTTTATTTTTACCGTCCAAAAGGTGCATCCACAACATTCGGGACAGCCTGAAATTGAACGTGCTCAGCAATACAGACATGATGGCAATTAAAACCACGATCGTGACAAAACTGTGTACGAAAAACTGAATGATCAGGAAGAAAATAACCATTTCTGCTACGGCTACTGCATAGCTCACAAACATGGAACCAAAGAAGTAACCCGGTTCTTTTTCAAACTGATGGTCGCAATGCGAACAGCGTTTGTTCATCTTCGGCATTTGAAAAAGCAGTATGTTTCCCTTTTTCTCAAAAACTTTTCCCTCTCCGCATTTAGGACATTTCTCGGTAATAATATTCTTTAAAACTGACATATTCTTTTTTTATACAAATTTCACAAGAATTCCCGTTTTAGCTATAGACTAATTACACTATATTTTGTACTTTTCGGACACAAAAGCAACCCTCCCTTACCCCATGCAAACGGCTATTCTCGATATCAGGCAATTCGATGCCACCGGAAACCGGAAAGAGTTTTACGTGAATACTATTGAAAATCACATCATTACCAACCACCGGAACATTCACAAACCCCATAAACACAATTTCTATCTTGCTGTACTATTCACGCAGGGAACAGGAATTCACGAGATCGATTTCACGACTTATGCAGTAAAGAGAGGCAGTTTGTTTTTTCTGAATCCCGGACAAACCCATCACTGGGAACTTTCCGAAGACATTAGCGGTTATATCTTCTTTCACACCCAGGCTTTTTACGATTTGCACTTTACCCGCAACAGGGTTACGCATTTTCCTTTTTTCTATAGTGTTCAAAACTCGCCTTATCTGGAATTGGATGAAAAAAACTGTTCCGGTTTCACAGCGCTGTTCCGGGATATTTATACCGAAAACCACGCAGATCACTTTTTAAAAAACCAAATAATCCTTAACAGTATCGACCGGCTTTACATTGAAAGTACGCGGCTTTATATTGAAAAAAACACTCCTAAAATAATAACCCAGAATGCGTATGCCATCCGTTTCCAGGAACTGGAACAATTAATTGAAAAGCATTATAAAACCGAAAAATCGCCCTCGCAATATGCCGACTGGCTAAATGTGAGTCCCAAGCACCTTAACCGTATTACCCAGTCCATGGTTGGCAAAACCACTTCCGATGTGATACTGGACCGTGTTTTTCTGGAAGCCAAAAGGGAACTGATCCGTTTCAAGAATAATTTTGCCGAAGTTGCCCTCCAATTGGGCTATGACGACTATGCCTATTTCTCTAAACTTTTCAAGAAAAAATGCGGGGAAACACCTTCGGCGTTTATTAACAAATACAGATAGGCAATCAAGACAATAATTTGCTTATCTTTGCAAGCTGATTTTTACACAGATGAGATTACACAGAAACTTAGTTTTTACCGTTATAGATTCCATTATGGCAATCTTCAACGAGGGAGAATATGCCGATAAGGTTGTTGCGAGAGCATTAAAAAAAGATAAAAGATGGGGAAGCAGCGATAGAAAATTCGTCGCAGAAACCATTTATGAAATAGTACGCTGGAAACGTTTATACTGCGAAATTGCAGAGGTAAAAGAACCTTATGACAGGGATAATGTCTGGAGGATTTTTGCAGTTTGGGCAGTTTTGCGCGGTTATACGCTTCCGGACTGGAAGTATTTTGAAAGTACACCGGTTCGAAAAATCAAAGGCCGTTTCGACGAGTTGTCAAAAATCAGAAAATACAAAGAATCCATTCCGGACTGGATGGATGAATTGGGTGTTCAGGAATTAGGAGAAGCCCTTTGGTCAAAGGAACTGGCTTCACAAAATGAGCAGGCTAAAGTTATTTTGCGTGTAAACACTTTAAAAACAACGAAAGAAAAACTTCGTGCCATTTTAATGGACCTGAACATCGAAACGGAATTCGTAGAAGGATATCCGGATGCTTTGGTACTTAAAGAGCGTGCTAATGTTTTCCTGACACAGGCTTTTAAAGACGGCTTTTTCGAAGTTCAGGACGCTTCGTCACAATTAGTGGCCCGTTTTCTGGATGTAAAACCGGGTATGCGCGTTGTGGATACCTGTGCCGGAGCCGGCGGAAAAACACTTCACATGGCATCGCTGATGGAAAATAAAGGGCAGCTTATCGCGATGGACCTTTATGAAAGCAAACTAAAACAATTAAAACTTCGCGCCAAAAGAAACGGGGCATTCAACATTGAATACCGTATTATTGATACAACCAAAGTTATTAAAAAGCTTCATGAAAAAGCCGACAGGGTTTTAATTGACGCACCTTGCAGTGGTTTAGGAGTACTGAAAAGAAATCCTGACAGTAAATGGAAACTACAGCCGGAATTTATCGATAACATCCGAAAAGTTCAGGCTGAAGTATTGGAAAGCTATTCTAAAATTGTAAAACCCGGAGGAAAACTGGTATATGCTACCTGTTCTATTCTTCCATCGGAAAATCAGGAACAAGTCAAAAAATTCCTTGCTACAGAATCGGGTAAAAACTTCGAATTTGTAAAAGATGTAAAAGTATTGGCATCCGAATCAGGGTTTGACGGATTTTACATGGCTTTATTTGATCGGAAGATATAATAAACAAAACTTACATGAAAAAACTCTACTCTTTAGCGTTATCAATCACTTCACTGATTGGTTACGCTCAAGCTGGCGCGCCGGCGTCTCCTTATTACAACGGGTTTAACTGGACTGTAACCGGGAGTACGTTAAAAAGTGCGTTAGCTACCAAAATTACGAATACGCATACCAAAACGCTGAGCTATGACAACGTTTGGGATGCCGACAAGATCATTGACCTGGACCCGAATGATGCTTCCAATGCCAATGTTTTATTGCTTTACGGATTTAGCAGCACGATGTGTCCGGCTTCCACTTCTGACGACAACAATCACAGAAGAAGAAATAAAAACAGTAACGGCGGCGGTACCACCTGCGAATGGAACAGGGAACATACTTTTGCAAAATCACTGGGAACTCCGGATTTAGGAACTTCGGGCCCTGGTGCAGATGCACACCATTTAAGAGCTTCAGACGTACAGCGTAACGGTGCCAGAGGAAGTTTAAAATTTGCTCCGGGTTCCGGTAATTCAGGACCTGTTTCCGGCGGATGGTATCCGGGTGACGAGTGGAAAGGCGATGTAGCCCGTATGATCATGTATATGTACCTGCGCTATCCAACCCGATGCCTGCCTAAAAATGTAGGTACCGGTTCGACCGTTTCTTCCGATGCCAATATGATTGCGCTATTCCTGCAATGGAATGCCGAAGACCCGGTTTCGGAATTTGAAGACAGAAGAAATACCTATTTGGGAAATGCCGGTAATACTTACGGTCAGGGAAACAGAAATCCATTTATTGACAACCCGTATTTAGCAACTGTTATCTGGGGCGGTCCGGTAGCCGAAAATCGCTGGCCATCCATCCTGGCTACAGACAGCTTCGATGCTCTGGCAAGTGTTCTGGTCTATCCAAACCCGTCTAACGACCAGAGAATCAATATTTATTCTGAAAAAGAACTGGATGAAATCCAGTTAATCAATATTAACGGTCAGATTATTCAACAAATCAAAAAACCGGCACACTATCAGCAGACCTACACGATAGAAAACCTGCCGCAAGGTTTTTATCTGGTTCGAATTTCGTCTGAAAACCTGACCACTACCAAAAAAATTATTGTCAATTAAAGGAGTTCCTTTAACTATAAAAAGCCTGTCTTCAATAACAGGCTTTTTTTATGCCTTTTATAATTATTTCAAAAAGTTACAAATAAAACATTTTTAACCTCATTTACCCTGTAACATCGCAAAAAGTCATAATCCACTAACATCTAAATAGTTAAAATTCTTTTTTTATAACAGCAAACGCTATAATTTTACATCCTAATTATTCATCCACTATGAAAAAACTTTACACTACCGTCTTGTTGATGTCGGTTTTTATGGGTTTTGCCCAAATTCCTGTGGGCTATTATAACAGTGCTACCGGCACCGGTTATACATTAAAAACCCAATTGTATAATATTATCAAAGGTCACTCGGATCTGGGGTATAATGGTCTTTGGACCACTTACAGTACAGCCGACAGGGATCACTACTATGAGAATGACAATACTATTTTAGACATCTATTCGGAAAAACCGGCAGGACCGGACGCTTACAGCTATACTTACAGTACGGACCAATGTGGAAATTACACCGGCGAAGGCAGCTGTTACAACAGAGAACATACCATTCCTCAATCGGTATTTGGTTCTCAGGTTCCGATGTATTCTGATGCGCATCATATTCCGCCTACAGATGGTTATGTAAACAACAAAAGAGACAATTATCCGCATGGTATGGTAGGAACGGCAACGTGGACCTCAACAAACGGATCCAAACTGGGAGCGGCTTCAAACTCCGGTTATGCAGCCGGATATACCGGAACTGTTTTTGAACCAATTGACGAGTTTAAAGGCGATATTGCCAGAATGTACCTTTATTTTGCGACACGCTACGAAAATGTTGTAAGCGGTTATACATACCCTATGTTTAACGGAACCAGTAATCAGGTTTTCACCAATACCTTCCTTAAAATATTAGTAAACTGGCACAATTTAGACCCGGTTAGCCAACGTGAAATCGATCGTAATAATGCCATCTACAACCGTCAGCACAACCGTAACCCGTATATTGACCACCCGGAATATGTACAGTCCGTATGGGGAGCAGCTTTGGCAACCGAATCTTTCGATGCTTTAGCCAATGTATCCGTATATCCGAATCCGTCTAACGATCAGAGAATCAATATTTATTCTGAAAAAGAGCTGGATGAAATTCAGTTAATCAACATTAGCGGTCAGATCGTACAACAAATCAAAAAACCGGTTCACAACCAGGAAACCTATACTATAGATAACCTGCCTCACGGTTTCTATTTATTGAAATTGTCTGCAGAAAACCAAACGACAACTAAAAAGATAATCGTTAACTAATACGATAATGCGATACTAAAAAAGGAGTGCTGAATCAGCACTCCTTTTTTTATGGTTATCTCACAAATGAATTACATATTTCTTCGGTACTGACCGCCTACTTCAAACAAAGCAGCCGTGATTTGACCTAAAGAGCAATATTTAGCAGCATCCATTAATTTCTCAAAGATATTCTGGTTCTGAATCGCAGCTTCCTGGATAATATCCAGTTGTTGCGCCACTTCATCCGCATTTGCTTTGTGAAGGTTTTCCAAGGTCAGGATCTGGAATTGTTTTTCCTCTTCCGTAGCACGGATAACCTCAGCCGGAACTACCGTAGGCGAACCTTTTGAGCTTAGGAAGGTATTTACACCGATGATCGGGAATTCTCCGGTATGTTTCAGTGTTTCATAATACAGACTTTCTTCCTGGATTTTCGAACGCTGGTACATGGTTTCCATAGCGCCCAATACACCACCTCTTTCCGTAATTCTGTCAAATTCGGTTAAAACGGCTTCCTCCACTAAATCCGTAAGTTCTTCAATGATGAATGATCCCTGGATCGGGTTTTCGTTTTTAGCCAATCCTAATTCTTTATTGATGATTAACTGGATAGCCATTGCTCTACGTACCGATTCTTCCGTAGGTGTTGTGATCGCCTCATCATAAGCATTGGTGTGCAGTGAATTACAGTTATCATAAATTGCATACAATGCCTGTAATGTAGTACGGATGTCGTTAAAGTCGATTTCCTGTGCGTGAAGTGAACGTCCGGATGTTTGAATATGGTATTTCAACATCTGTGCTCTTTCGTTGGCACCGTATTTATTTTTTAAGGCTTTTGCCCAGATCTTACGGGCCACACGTCCGATTACCGCATATTCCGGATCGATTCCGTTTGAGAAGAAAAACGACAGGTTTGGACCGAAATCGTTAATGTTCATTCCTCTGCTCAGATAATATTCTACATAAGTAAATCCGTTTGCAAGCGTGAAAGCCAGCTGTGTAATCGGGTTCGCTCCTGCTTCTGCAATATGGTATCCGGAAATGGAAACCGAATAGAAGTTACGCACATTTTGTTTAATGAAGTATTCCTGAACGTCACCCATTAAACGCAGTGCAAATTCTGTAGAGAAAATACAGGTATTCTGCGCCTGGTCTTCTTTTAAGATATCTGCCTGAACAGTACCCCTCACCTGTGCCAGGGTTTTTATTTTAATATCGCTATATACGTCGGCAGGTAAAACCTGATCTCCGGTTACTCCTAACAACATTAGTCCAAGTCCGTCATTACCCTGTGGCAATTCGCCATTGTAACGAGGACGTTCCACTCCTTTTTTCTTATAGATAGCGTTGATCTTAGCATCAACTTCTTTTTCTAAACCGTTTTCTTTAATGTATAGCTCACATTGCTGATCGATTGCCGCATTCATAAAGAATCCTAACAACATTGGCGCCGGACCGTTAATTGTCATACTCACCGAAGTCATCGGGTGTGCTAAATTGAATCCGGAATATAGTTTTTTAGCATCGTCCAGACAGCAGATCGATACCCCGGCATTTCCAATTTTACCGTAAATATCGGGACGGTGTCCGGGATCATTACCATATAAGGTTACACTATCAAAAGCTGTTGAAAGACGTTTTGCCGGCATTCCCAAACTCACATAGTGGAAACGGCGGTTTGTACGCTCCGGTCCGCCTTCTCCGGCAAACATACGCGTAGGGTCCTCACCTTCTCTTTTAAACGGATATAATCCGGATGCAAAAGGGAATTCTCCCGGTACGTTTTCCTGCAGCGACCAACGCAATATGTCACCCCAGGCTTTGTATTTCGGTAAGGCAACTTTTGGTATCTGGGAATGCGATAAACTTTCCGTATGTGTCGCAATTTTAATTTCTTTATCACGAACCTTAAACGAGTAAACCGGATTTTTGTATTTGTTTACTTTTTCATCCCACGTTAAAATGATTTCCCAGTTGTACGGGTCTAAATTCATTTTTACCCTGTCGAATTCTTTGGTCAGCAACGACAGGAATGGTTCTTTCTCTTTATCGGTTACTGCGATGGAATATTCATCAATTCCGGCTTTATTGATTACCGGTACTTTACCGGAAACCGTTTCGATGGTTTTGAATATTCCGTATAATTTCTGTGCTACTTCTTGCTGGCTTAAGGCCTGCTCATCGTATTTTCTGTTGTTTTCTGAAATTTCCGATAAGTAACGGGTTCTGTGTGGCGGAATTACAAATATTTTCTCGCTCATTTCGCGAGTGATCTCAAAAGTAGATTGTAAATCGGCTCCGGTTCTTTCTGCTACTTTATCCATAATGGATTTGTAAAGCGTGTTCATTCCCGGATCGTTAAACTGTGAGGCTATTGTTCCGAAAACCGGCATTTGATCCGGATTTACGTCCCAAAGATTATGATTTCGCTGGTATTGTTTTTTTACATCGCGAATGGCATCCAAAGCCCCTCTTTTGTCAAATTTGTTAATCGCTACCAGGTCGGCAAAATCCAACATGTCGATTTTTTCCAACTGAGTCGCCGCACCAAATTCCGGTGTCATCACATATAATGACACATCTGAGTGTTCTAAGATTTCCGTATCCGATTGTCCGATACCGGAAGTTTCCAATACGATCAAATCATATTTAGCGGCTTTCAATACTTCGATGGCTTCCGCTACATATTTTGACAATGCCAAATTGGACTGACGCGTAGCCAGGGAACGCATGTATACTCTCGGGTTATTAATGGCGTTCATTCGGATTCTGTCGCCTAACAAAGCACCACCTGTTTTTCTTTTGGAAGGGTCAACCGAAATTAATCCGATTGTTTTTTCCGGGAAATCAATCAGGAAACGACGTACTAATTCATCTACTAAAGAGGATTTTCCGGCACCACCCGTTCCGGTAATACCCAAAACAGGAATGTTTGATTCTTTATTTTTCTGATGGATGGCATCCAGCGTTGCTTTCGCTACTTCCGGATAGTTTTCTGCCGATGAAATAACACGGGCAATTGCCGTTGGGTTCTTTTCTTCCAGATGGTTGATTTCTCCGTTTAAGGTATCGCCAACCGGATAATCCGAGCGCTGTACCAAATCGTTAATCATCCCCTGTAATCCCAGTTCACGTCCGTCATCCGGAGAATAAATTCTTGTGATTCCGTATTCGTGTAATTCTTTTATCTCTTCCGGAAGGATTACTCCTCCACCGCCTCCAAAAATCTTAATATGTCCGGCACCTTTTTCTTTTAAAAGGTCATACATATATTTAAAATATTCATTGTGTCCTCCCTGATAGGAAGTCATCGCAATTGCATTGGCATCTTCCTGAATAGCGGTGTTTACCACTTCTTCCACACTTCTATCATGTCCTAAGTGAATTACCTCAACACCGGTTGCCTGAATAATTCTTCGCATGATGTTGATGGCCGCATCGTGACCGTCAAATAAAGACGCTGCTGTTACAATCCGGACTTTATTGATAGGTTGGTAAGGTTGTGCTTGTTCCATTTTTGTTACTGAATTTGAGGTCGCAATGTAGTGAATAATTAAAAATTAAAAAAGCGATATACTGTTAATAGAATGCTTTTCAGGAAGTATTTCAGGTATTTTTATAACAAAAAAGACCCACCAAAGTGGGCCGATCTTTATTTAAAACGATATTCGCGATATCGTGTGTCCAGAAGTTGTTTGTCCGGCAGCCTTATGCTTTGTGAATACTATCCATATCCACTTCAACACCCAGTCCCTGTGCAATTCCCATTCCGAGTTTTGCATCGGCCCGGAACCAGTGGCAAAGCTGGCGGTTAATGATTTCCAGTCTTTTTGGTCCGCCTATTCCTTTCATCGCGCCTACAATATTGTTGATCGTATTCTGCTGTGCCTCCGGTGTCATCAATCGGAACAGGTTTCCGGGCTGCGTAAAATGATCGTTTTCTCCTTCGGCGTTTCTGTCATACCAATCGGCCAGACCGGTTCCTAAATCCCATGCCGGTTCTTTATAAGCCTGATCGACTTCTATAGCATCGAAACTGTTTGGAAAATAGTTCGGATTGCTTCCTCCGTTACCGTCCACACGCATTTTACCGTCTCTTTGGTAATTGTTTACCGCAAACGGGCATCTGTTTACCGGAATCTGCTCGAAGTTGCTTCCCAAACGGTAGCGGTGTGCATCCGGATAGGACAACAAACGTCCCTGTAACATTTTATCGGGCGAATAACCGATTCCGTCAATAACGTGTGCCGGTGCAAAAGCCGCCTGCTCCACATCCTGGAAGTAGTTATCCGGATTCTGGTTCAGTTCCAGCACACCCACATCAATTAACGGGTAATCGCCATGCGGCCATACTTTTGTCAGGTCGAAAGGGTTGATATGATAGGTTTTGGATTCTGCTTCGGTCATTACCTGGATTTTCAGGTTCCATTTCGGATAGTGTCCGTCTTCAATAGCATTAAAAAGATCACGTTGTGCATAATCCATATCCTGTGCCCGCATCTGATCGGCTTCCGGCCCGGTAAAGTTTTTTATTCCCTGCGCCGATTTGAAATGGAATTTCACATAAAAACGCTCATTACTGGCATTAATCATCGAAAAGGTATGGCTTCCGAATCCGTGCATAAACCGGTAACCGTTTGGCGTCCCTCTATCAGACATTAAGATCAGTACCTGATGCAGACTTTCCGGGTTTAACGACCAGAAATCCCACATCATCGTTGGTGATTTTAAATTGGTTTGCGGATCTCTTTTCTGAGTGTGGATAAAATCCCCGAATTTTTTGGGGTCTTTAATAAAAAAGATGGGTGTATTGTTTCCAACCAGGTCCCAGTTTCCGTCTTCCGTGTAGAATTTTACCGCAAAACCTCTCGGGTCACGTTCCGAATCGGCCGATCCTTTTTCGCCACCAACAGTTGAGAAACGCAGGAATACTTTTGTTTCTTTCCCTATAGTATTAAATACTTTTGCTTTTGTATATTTTGTAATATCATGGGTTACCGTAAATGTTCCGTATGCTCCGGAGCCTTTGGCGTGTACCACTCTTTCCGGAATACGTTCCCTGTTAAAGCTTGCCATTTTTTCGTGCAGGATAAAATCCTGAAGCAAAATGGGGCCGCGCGCTCCGACTGTTTGCGAGTTTTCATTCTCAACATAAGGCTTTCCTGAGGCAGTAGTAAGTTTGTTGTGAGTTTTCATTTGTATTGCTGTTTTTAGTTAATAAATACTGGAATCACATTTAAAGTCCTGAACATCAATTTCTATTGCACTTTAAATTTACTCAAATTTATCCAATGTAACCGCATTAAAACTATAAATCAAATCGATTGTTTTTATTTTTTAATAGCAAAAAACTATACTTAAAATTGGTATGAACTTTGATTACCTTTGCCTATCAAATTCTCCCTATATGAAAAAAATTATTTTCTTATTTGCTTTTTTACCGTTTTTCGGATGTGCAGAAGCACAGCAAATTTTCAATCAGTTACCGAATAAGGCTAAAACCTCCGGTATTTTAAATCAGACGGATATTGCTGCCGGACTAAAAGAGGCCTTAAACAATGGTGTGGAAAAACAGGTTGTAAAGCTAACGCAGGTTGATGGTTTTTATAAAAATGAAATGGTCAAGATCCTGATGCCGGAAGAATTGCAGAAAGTAGACAAAACATTGCGCAGTATCGGGATGGGAAGTCTTGCCGATGAAGGTATAAAAATGATGAACAGAGCTGCTGAGGACGCTGTAAAAGAAGCGACACCGATATTTGTGAATGCGGTAAAGAGTATGACCATTACCGATGCCAAGAACATCCTGATGGGAAGTGACAATTCGGCAACGAACTATTTACAGACTTCTACAACAACAGCTTTGTACGGTAAATTTAACCCGGTAATTAAAAGTTCTTTTGATAAAGTAGGTGCAGATAAGGTATGGAGTACCATTATTACAAAATACAACAGTATCCCGCTGGTTAAAAAAGTAAACCCGGATTTAACGGATTATGTAACCAATGAAGCGATGGAAGGTGTTTTTAAAATGATCTCTGTAGAAGAGAAAAACATCCGAACCAATCTGAATTCGAGAACCTCCGGACTGCTTAAAAAAGTATTCGCTTTACAGGATAAAAAATAGTCCTGAAATTGCTGAAAATGGAAAAATATACGGATCGGAAAGAAAAATCTTTAAATATTCTTAGAAATCTAAATTTTTAATTATCAATAACATACAAATAACATTCTGTTAACACTTGGGCTAAAAAAAATGTCGGACATTTGCAGAGTAATAAATGATTTCTCATTTGGTTAGGGTTAGTTAAAAAAAGAAATGCCGGTGCTTCTCATCACCGGCTTTTTTATTTTATCTATATCTTATAATGAATTCAAAAAGGCTAAAAGAGAAGCTCTTTCTGATGTGGTGAGCTGTTTGAACCTTTCTTTAGGCTGCTGGGCTTCACCACCGTGCCACAATATGGCTTCCGTTATATTTCGCGCTCTTCCGTCATGAAGGAAATTCGTATGCCCGTTTACCAGCTCCGTTAATCCGATTCCCCATAAAGGACGTGTTTTCCATTCTTTTCCATTTGCCAGGAAATCCGGTCGGTTATCTGCTAAATCATCGCCCATATCGTGCAGTAATAAATCGGAATACGGGAAAATTGTCTGGTTGGACAAGGCCGCAATGGCATGATATCCGGTAACCTGTTTCGGCGTGTGGCATTTTGCACAGCCAATGCGGTCAAAAATCTTAGCCCCTTCCCTTACCGGTTTGTTGTTTATATTACGCGGTGCCGGAACGGCTAACGTTCTGCAGTAAAGCGCCACCTGGTTCAAAACATCATTGTTGATTTCCGGATCGTCGTTCAGACCGTCCTGCCCGTTGGACTGATTGTAACCGGTTTCGTTAGGAAAGACCGGATTCGTGATCCCCATATCTTCCACATAAGCCGCTGCACATTGCACCAGTATGGTTCCGGTATTGGCTTTCCAGCCAAATCTTCCCAATACGGTTTGCTGCAGTTTCGGATCCCAGACAAAGTTTGCTTTCCCGGAAATCCCGTCACCATCGGCATCATTAACATCCTGTAAAGCGAGGATATTGGCTTCCGGTATGGCTTCCAGTAATCCCAATCCGAAAACCGGAGTTCCGATTCTTGGGGACAGCATCATGTTTGCCGGTAAAGGAATATAAGGATTCACCAGGGTTATTGTCGGTTTTCGTAAGGTTATAACGGTACCGTCTGCCAGTGTTTCCGTTTTTTCCGTAAACACAACCTGATAGGCTGCTTCCGGTGTGTAACCAAACAAAGCCTGGTTTTGAATCTGCAAGCCGAAGCCCGGTGCCGAAAGCGGTCCGCCGTGACTGTCCATTCCCGGAATACTGGCTCTGACCAGTAATCCGCTTCGGTTGTTAATCATCACCGGAAAGGCCGAACGTCCGTCTCTTGGATGACAGGCAATACAGGAAGAGTTATTAAAAATAGGTCCTAAACCGGGATTCACATTTGCCGGAGCTGTTACAAAAACAGCTTCAAACTGTACATCACCAGCCAAATGTATTCCTAAACTTTCGGCATCAAGATTGGGCGCCGGAGTACTAAACGCATTACTTGTCGCTAAAAATACGGTCGTACCGCCACCTGCCAGTAACCGATCGTTTAAATCAGGAATATCTTCATAAACATCATTGTCACTATTATCGCAGGAAAGGAAAGCGACACTCAAAAAACTTAATACTAGGTATTTTTTTATCATTATTGGTATAAATTAGAAAATACCCCACTTAATAAATAAGTGAGGTATTAAAAAGACATCATAATAATAGTCGCAGGTATTCCTCAATCCCTGAGCCTATATTATAACAGTCTTATTTATAGTTACTATGGCAATACTATTCGTTAATTATTAATTAGCGGTAATAACTGAGTCTGTAATAAATTGAATAATTCATTTACTTTTTCCTGAGCATTTTCCACTGCCGGTCTGTTGTTATAGATCGCATCTGTAAACGATACCGGGATGGCTTCAATTGCTGTAATTGCCTCACTGATCTTCGCTTTGATAGTAGCATCCAATTGTGGGTTTCTAGCCGCAACCACATCGGTAAGTCCTTTACCGTCTATAGCATTATAATCTCCTAAATAAACATTCTGAACGCTACGGATGTTGTCTGCAAAATCCAATAATGAATTTTTACTGAAACGTGATTCTTCAGCCTGTGGCGAAACTCCTTCTCCATTAGGACCGTTTAAAGGCTCCTGGATTTTAGTATTGGCAACCTCATCGGCAATTGTGATGATTCCGTGTACGAATTCTTCTAACGCCGCTTTCTGTGACGGATATTTCACATTATTAGCATTTCCGGCTGTTAAGAAGTAAGCTACATAATTTCCGGCAGAACTGCTCCATCCGTTAATTAATGTTTGTGTATTGTTCTGTAAATCTTCAGCGGCAGCTTTAAGGTATTCAAATTCTCTTGCTGTAATCTGAGCAACGGTTTTAGTTCCGTTTTCTCCCCATAATAAAAACTCTATAAGGTGAAATCCTCTTGCTTCCGGGTTAGATGCAATAACGTTAGCAGTGATTGGCTGGCCACTGGACAGGATGTTGTTCATCGCTTCCACATCTACCGGCCAGGTATCCATGGCAGGATCCAAACCTCCGTTACCAAGTGCATCATCTGCTACCGGTCCGTATAAAAATCCTTCCGATTGTTCCCATGGTTTTCTGGTTGCGCTCCATGCTAATCTTGCAGCTGCAAGATTATCCTGAGTTGGTGCAGCTGCTAAAGTGTTAATAGCTGTTCTTAACGCTGTTGCTCTTTGGTTTAGTGTTTTATATGTTTCCACTACAACGTTAGAGGCAACATTACTAATTACATTTGAATATAATGACGCATTCGGGTCTACATAATTTGTGTCGTCGTTATTACTGCAATTTACTAATGCTAATGCCATTGCAATAAATCCTAAACTTAAAACTCTTCTTTTCATTTATAAAATATTTGTGTTAGTAATCTGTTTTTAGAAGGAGAAACCAATACCGGCAGAAAATGTATTTTCCTGTTGTTTCTCTCCTGTATTCAATGCGGTTACCGGATCAAACTGATACGAACCTAAATTTCTGTTCTGATAATGTGCTTTTAACACGATCTGCGGGTGTACAAACCAGTTGAATCCTCCGGTAATAGCACTTCTTTCCCATCTTGGTTTTTTAACAACGTTTCCTTCCACTCCATGCATCGTATCGTAGTAATCGTATCGCATAAACGGATAGAATTTTTGTTTGGTCGTTTTGTTGAAGAAATGCAGGATCTCGTATCCGGCTTCTGCCGAAAATCCTAAAACACTTTTTCCTACCGGTGTTCTTTTCACCCCTAAGTTGTTTGATAAACTGGCGTTCTTTCTGGAAACGATATTCGAGTTTTCAAGATTTCCGTATAAGATAATGGAATTGAAACGCAGGTAATCTTCGTCATAAGTGATATGTCCTTCAAAAATGGTTACATAAGCCGTTTCTTTCATGTCGTTTTTCGGTCTGTTTGCAGCCGCATCATTAATATAGGCTGACGCTCCGAAATAGGTATTTTTATGGGTTCCGAATTTGTAGTCCAATCGGGCTGTAAATGCCCAGCTTTCGCCCACAGACATTTCAAAACGCTGCTGGTATCCTTCTTTGATCCAGCCTCTTGAGCTAAATCCTGAAGCGTCTAAACCATTGGTAACGGACACTTCATATTTGAATCTTTTTTTCCAGAAGGTTCCGTGGAACTGTACGCCGTTTTCATACCATCCCAAAGGAAGGATTTCGTTTTCCATTTCCTGACGGTGTGTGGTAAAATAGGAAATCGGACGGTCTAAATCCTGAGCAAGTCCAAAGTGGATCTTCATTCTTCCCACCCGCACATTGAAGTAAGGACGAACGGCCAGGTTGATGTGGATCTGCTCGATCTTCACTTCTCCTCCGGCTTCCACTTCTTTTTCATATTCTCCGGCTTCTTCCTGGGTATCCAGCTCTACTGTGGAACCGGTTCCGCCGTGTTCAAATTCTATTTCCGATTTAAAACTGATCCAATCATTGAAATTGTATCCCAGGTATAAATTAAGGCGTTCCGCATCAAATTTATCTTTCATTCCCAAATCGGTATCGTAACGTCTGTAGTTGTAATAGTTAACAACTCCGTATCCGCTTAAAGTAAACTTACTCCAGTCAAAAAGGGTTTTATTTTCTTTAATAAAATCGGCTTTAACCTGTTGTTTCAGTTCTTCTCTCAACTCTTTTTTTATCTCCTCCTTAAGCTTCTTAACGCTTACAGAGTCAACGCTTTGCGCGTATCCGTTAAAAGTAAAAATGACTAGTAATAAAAGTAATATTCGGTTCATGTAATTTTGAAATTTTCGGCAAAGCTATATATTTATTTTTAATAAGTCTAAATAAGTTCATTATTTTTTTAACTTTGCCCTAACTTTTATTTAAGCTTTTTTTATGTTAAAAGAGTCCGAATCCGCTAACGATACGCTTCTCAGCATTTTCATTTCTTTAAAAAAATACCTGGAAAACCGTTATCAAAAATGCCGTTCTGCCTTATTCACCCCGATTGATAATTCGCAGTTAATTCTATTCCGGATAGTCTTCGGAATACTGATTTCATGGCATTGCATCCAGTGCATTATGAACGAATGGGTAAGACGCAATTTTATACTGCCCACCTATACTTTTTCCCATATCGGGATGGAATGGCTGCAACCGCTGCCGGGTGAAGGCATGCATTACTATTTCTATTTTATGGCACTTTTGGGTGTTTTTATTTCCATTGGTTTATTTTACCGCTGGAGCCTCGGCCTGTTTACCCTTTTATGGGCAGGTGCTTATTTTATGCAGAAAACAGCCTATAACAATCATTACTATTTGTTATTGCTGGTTTGCATTATCATGCTGTTTCTCCCTGCCAATGCTTCCCATTCTGTTGATGCCAGACGAAATCCGGACATCCGCAGCAATACGGTTCCTTCCTGGTGCATCTGGGTTATGATCCTGCAAATCGCTATTGTCTATTTTTTTGCTACAGTCGCTAAACTCTATTCCGGTTGGCTGGATGGCAGTTTTACCAAAGGGATGCTGCACAAAAATGCCATTCCGCTTTTAGAAAATTTATACAACCAGCAGTGGTTTTATCTGTTTATTGCCTATGCCGGAATTTTATTCGACTTATTGATTGTGCCGGCACTGCTATGGCACAAAACCCGGAAATATGCCTTTATGGCTTCGCTGTTTTTCCATTTGTTCAACAAATTGCATCTGGGCATTGGTATTTTCCCGTTTATGGCATTGTCCTTTTCGATCTTTTTCTTTCCGCCGGAAACCATCCGAAAACTGTTTTTCCGGAATAGAACTGCTGTTGAAAAGACACCGCTGAAACCCGATTACGGAAGAAAAATGGTGCTGTATTTCTTTATTCCGTTTTTTATCTTCCAGGTTTTATGCCCTTTGCGGCACTGGGTAATTAAAGGCGACGTACTCTGGACCGAAGAAGGACACCGCCTGAGCTGGCGGATGATGCTGCGCAACCGCAGCGGCTATACCAAATTTTTAGTGGTCAATAACGAAACCGGAAAGCAGCATTATTTCAAGCTGAAAAAACTGCTTACCAAAAAACAGATCCGCGGGATGCAGACCAAACCGGATATGATCTGGCAGACAGCCCAAAAAATCAAGGAACACTATCAGCTAAAAGGAAAAAAAGTGAGTATTTATATCGATTCAAAAGTGGCTATTAATAAAAAGCAGCTCCGAAGGCTTATTGATCCCAATGTCGATTTTGCCAAGGCAGAATGGAATTACTTTTCTCATAATGAATGGATTCTATTATACGATTAATAGCAACAAAACACTCTAAAATCCGAAAAACCTTGAACTATTCTTAAAAAAAGTAAAAAAACTTGGAACAAATACTAAATAAAATTAGTAGTATTGCACTCTCTATTTAGATTTAGTATAAATAAAAATAACTTACTCATGAATACAACTTTACGCGCCATTTTCTTTTTAACATTCTCCCTGTTGGGTCAAAATAGTATCCTGCAGGCGCAGACAATTACCATTGGAAATGAAACGAGCAATAATATTACCAACGACGCTCCACTAAACGCCGTTTATGAAAAATCTGCCAGCGAAAGTATTTACCTATCCAGTGAAATCAATACTTCCGGGACTATAACCGCACTATCGTGGCAGCACAGTTCGACTTTTAATGCCGCTGCGACGAACAATCTAAAAGTTTATTTAAAGTTATCCAGCCTCAACAGTTTACCTACCGGTGCTGTGGGAACTACCGATTTTGCAGGCTATACCGAAGTCTATTCCGGCAGCCTTCCGGCAATCGCTACTGCGGGCTGGAATACAATAACGCTTAACACACCGTTTGCTTATAATAAAAGTGCGGGTAACCTGTCGGTATTGGTTGTCAGAGATGCCGCTACCAAAGACGATAACAACTATCCGCGTTTCAGAGCAACAACAACCAACCCGAATTATTTGTCCCGTAAATACAGCAATGGAGTCAACTTTTTTAACCCGACAGCCCAGCCGTGGACCAGTACGACGAGCATGGATCGTTTTTTCTACCGTCCGAATCTTCGTTTAACGATGGCTACAACGGTAAGCTACTGCCCTATCGGGAACAACAACAGCTGCCTGTATGGCGGAACGGTAACGAACGTTACCTTTGCCGGAATTAACAATACCACCGAATGCAGCCAGGACAACTATTCGTATATCGACTATACGCAGGCGGTTAATGGCGCCCAGGTTACCAAAGGGACTGCCTATACTTTAAGCGTAACCGTTGACAATCCGGGAAATAGCGGCGGCGTGGGTGCCTGGATCGATTTTAATAAAAATGGTATTTTTGAAAGCTCGGAGTTTTTTAGTTTAGGAACGCAAAACAGCAGCAACAGTACTGTTTTCAGCAGTGCAGCGATACAGATTCCGGCAACGGCACAAACCGGAACCACCCGAATGCGAATCCGTTCGAAAAGATTAACCGGTGTTACTGCTGCAGAATCCTGTGAATTCATTGGCAGTGCCCGCGGAGAAGTAGAAGATTATACGGTAAACATCGCCGAACAGCCTATGGGAGTATCGGATTTTGATAAAACTGCCGTAAAAATTTACCCGAATCCCACTGCAAATGTTGTGACCATTGCATCGTCAGAAACAATAAAAACCATTTCCGTATACACACCACTGGGTCAGCAGATCATATCGGGCAAAGAAAATCAAATCGATTTATCGGCTTACACCCAGGGAATCTATCCGGTTAAAATTGAATTTGAAAACGGACAGATCCAGTTTAAAAAGATTATTAAAAAATAGTTTATTACCATGAAAATTACCTGCCTGCTATTGCTGTTGAGTACGTTTAGTTATGCACAGCACTGGGAAACAAATTTTGAAGAAAGTAAAAAAAGTGCTGCGGCAGAAAACAAGAATATTATCCTGGTTTTCTCCGGTTCCGACTGGTGTGCGCCCTGCATCAAATTAGACAAGACCATCTGGAGTTCGGAAGCTTTTCAAACAGAAGCAAAAACCAACTGGGTACTGGTAAAAGCCGATTTTCCGAAGAAGAAAACCGCGGCACTTTCCGAAACCCTGAAATCCCAGAATGCCTCTCTGGCAGAACAATATAATAAAGAAGGCCATTTTCCGCTGGTTGTGGTTTTGGATAAAAACGGAAAAGTACTGGGAAAAACCGGTTACAAAAACGTTAATCCGGAAGAATACATCAAATTATTACACACTTTAGAAAAGAAAATATGAAACGGTTAATTCTTCTTTTTTGTCTTTTCAGCCTCACCACCCTTTCTGCCCAGATTGCCCAGAAAAGAGTTGTAAAACTAATGGGAAGCCGGTTTGACATTACCATAGTTGCCAAAGATGCTCCAACGGCAGATGCCTACATCGATACCGCTGTTGCTGAAATTACGCGAATTGAAAATCTTATTTCCGAGTGGATGCCGCATACGCAGGTTTCCCAAATCAACCAGAATGCCGGAATCAAACCCGTAGTGGTAGACAAAGAGCTGTTTGATCTGACCGAAAGGGCCATTGGTTTTTCAAAACTAACGGACGGTGCTTTCGACATCAGCTTTGCCGCTGCCGATAAGATCTGGAAATACGACGGCAGCATGACCGAATTGCCTTCGCCGGAAGCCGTTAAAGAATCGGTAAAAAAGATCGGCTATCAAAACATTATCCTGGACAGGGAAAAGAGTACCATATTCTTAAAACTTCCGGGTATGAAAATCGGTTTCGGTTCTATCGGAAAAGGCTATGCAGCCGATAAAACCAAGTATTTCATGATGGCTAAAGGTGTTGTGGCCGGTATTATTAACGCTTCGGGCGATATGAATACCTGGGGAAAACAGCCGGATGGCAAAGAATGGACCGTTGGCATTACCAATCCGATGAATAAAGACCGTGTTTTTGCTGTTTTTCCTTTAACAAACAGTGCCGTGGTAACTTCCGGCAATTATGAAAAATATGTCATGCTCAACAACAAACGCTATTCCCACATTATCGATCCCAGAACCGGTTACCCGGCTACCGGAATTGCCAGTGTGACGGTATTTGCCAAAAGTGCCGAAATGGCTAACGGTCTTTCAACTTCCGTAGTGGTACTGGGCCGCGAAACCGGAATGAACCTGATCGACCAGATTCCGCAGGTAAGTGCCGTAATTGTTGACGATGCCGGAAAGGTCTATTATTCCAGGAATGCCCATATTAAGAAATTAAAAAAATTACGTAAATGAAATTAACAATACTCTGCTTGTTGTGTCTTGTTTGTTATTCCTGCAATACCGTTAAGGAATATGAAAAGCAAAACATAAATGATCCCGATATGAAACTTTCTGCCCGTTCGTCCGAACGATATGAAACTAATTTTCAAATTTATCGCGAAGGCGCTTCCGGTGCCAATGGCGGAAAAACAGGAGGAGGCTGTGGCTGTAATTAAACCATGAAAAAAATTCTATTTATTACAAGCCTTTTTTATCTTACCTCAGCAAATTCACAGGAAAAAGACAGCACTGCTGTTTATAAAAAAAGAGTTTTAGAAACAGCCGAAATCGAGTTTTTAGGAAGTTATTACCAGCAGGATGGGAAACATTCCCCTGTGGGTGGCGGTATTGGTAGTGAAGAACTAAAAGATTACACTTCTAATATTGTATTGTCCATTCCGGTGAGTGATGATGGTGTTTTAACCATCGATGCCGGTTTTTCGGCCTATACTTCTGCTTCTTCCAGCAACATCAATCCTTTTGTTAGTGACGGTTCTTTTACAACCACGACCAATAACAACAATACGGGCGCTTCAAGAAGTATGAATTCCAACACGCCGTATACGAATAAAGACGATGATTACTACAATACAACAACAACTGTTCCGGCACCATACGGAAGTCCGTGGATAGAATCGACCGGTGCTTCGCGCAAGGATGTTTTAAAAACACTTTCGGCGAGCTACAGTCACAGTTCCGACAACCGTAATACGATCTGGAATGCGAATGCCAGTGTTTCTAAAGAATATGACTACCAGTCCTTTGGCGTTGGCGCAGGCCTTGCGAAGCTTTTTAACGATAAAAACTCGGAGATCAGTCTGAAAGCCAGTGCCTATTTTGACAAATGGTATGCTATTTATCCAACAGAGCTGCACGAGTATTCTTTATACGGGATGCATTTCCAGAATAGCGGCTACTTTAAAGGAGTAAACATCCTGGACGAATACGGTATGGCCACAACGAATTACCTGCCGAAATCCTTCCATCCTTTTTCAAACGAGAAAAGAAATTCCTATTCGATGTCTTTAGGGTTCTCGCAAGTACTGACCAAGAACCTGCAGGCATCTGTATTTATGGATCTTCTTTATCAGGATGGTTTACTTTCTACACCTTACCACCGTATTTATTTTGCCGATAAGGCGAATTACTATATCGGACAACCGCGCTATATCCCTATTTATGATAGTCCGGGGAATGTTGGTGTTTTCAGATTGGCGGATGATGTGGAGCGACTGCCGAAAACCCGTTTTAAGGTTCCTGTGGGCGCCCGTTTGAATTATTATATCAACGAGCAGTTTGTCGTGAGAAGTTACTATCGTTACTATGCTGACGATTGGGGACTTGAAGCTCATACTGCCAGTATTGAAATTCCGTACCGTATTTCTGAATATTTCACCATACTGCCGATGTACCGTTTTTATACGCAAAAAGGGGTTCGCTATTTCGCTCCGTTTGAAAAGCATTATTCGTTTCAGAAGTATTATACATCCGATTATGACCTGTCGTCATTTGACAGTCATCAGTACGGAATCGGGTTAAGCTATTCGGATATCCTGACCCGCGCCCGGGTCCTGAAATTCGGATTAAAGAATATTGATTTCCGCTACAACCGGTATGAAAGAAGCGATGCTTTAAAAGCCGATATCTTTTCACTGGGGATCAAATTTGTACAATAAATACTAACCAAATAATTTATCAATTAATTTAAATGTTATCTCTTATGAAGAAAAAACTATTTTTAATGTTAACCATTATTACGGCTATTACTTTTTTTAGCTGTAACAAAGATGAAGATACTGTTGCGTTGCAAAGCAATCCGATTATCGGGACCT
This sequence comes from Flavobacterium sp. UBA4197, assembly GCF_002379575.1. Taxonomy (NCBI): domain Bacteria; kingdom Pseudomonadati; phylum Bacteroidota; class Flavobacteriia; order Flavobacteriales; family Flavobacteriaceae; genus Flavobacterium; species Flavobacterium sp. UBA4197. The sequence continues at coordinate 8,346 of NZ_DFUB01000018.1, read as the reverse complement.
GGAAGCTTGTTGAGGAATACAGCAACAATCAGTTAGTTGTTTTAAACAACTGCAACCTGCAGGAAACCTATATTTTCGGAGAACAACAATTCACACACGAAGCATATTCCAATACCGGAAAAATGAAATTTGACGATTCTTTGGCTCAAAAAGGCGGAGACGATGATGATGACGATGATCACGGCGGAAGCGGTGGAGACGACGATGATGACGATGACGATCACGGACCGGTTAATCCAAATCCAGGTAACGGAGGCGGTGACGACGACGACGATGACGATCACGGCGGTAACGGAAGCGGAACTTGTGTACTGGCTGAAACAGTTATCGGTTACTGGGCAAATGCAGAAAACGCTTACCACCTGACCAGTACCAACATCACAGACACTAAAAATATTATCTTTACCGATAACGGGAATAAGTTTTACTATGAAAAAACTACTACTGTTAACGGTGTGACCGTAACTAAAAAATATGTTTTCAAAAGACAATAATCATAATTGCCTGTAAACAAAAAAGCTGTTTGAAATTCAAACAGCTTTTTTTTATGCTATCCTGCCGTGCAGTTGTTTAAAATATTCGAAGGCTTTAACGAGGTGGCTTCCATACCACGAAAACATTTCACCGTCTACAAAAACGGTTTTGGCATGATGGGTAAACCTGCCGATCTCAAAGGCGTGTTCATCCTTAAACGGATACGGCTCCGACGAAAGAAAAACCAGGTCCGGATCGCCTTCCAGGCGAATCTTTTTTAGTTCCACTTCCGGATAACGTCCTTTACTTTCATAAATATTATGGAAGTTATTCAGCTTTAATAATTCATTGATAAAATTATCGGAACCGGCCGCCATATACGGATCTCTCCAAATAAAATAGGCCGCTTTTTTGACGGGTTTGTCTGCTATGAACCGTTTGAAATCTTCGTAGGCATAATTGGTTTTATCGATCCATTTCCGGGCATCGGTACGTTTATTGAACAATTGTCCGAAGTCGGAAATCATTTTTAAGTTGTCTTCAATCGTAATAATATTGGTCACCCAAACCGGACAGATTTTAGACAGCTCCTCCACTATTTCCTGGGTATTTTCTTCTTTATTGGCAATAATGATATCCGGTTCGAGTAACCGGATCTTTTCGGCATGTACTTTTTTAGTACCGCCAATGATCTTTTTGGTTGCTTTTAAATGGTACGGATGGATGCAGAATTTTGTTATCCCGACAATATTTTCCTCTAATCCTAATTCGAAAAGTAATTCTGTTTGCGAAGGCACCAGAGAGATTATTCTTTTGGGAGTGGTTTCAAAAGAATGCAGTGTTCCTAATTGATCTGTGAACATTTTCATAGTGCAAAAATACAAAAAGCGCTATCGCTGTAATGAAAAATCAGCCAGAATGGAAAACTTTTATTTTGGTTTTCGGGACTGTTTGTGTTTACCGGTATTGCCGCTAAAAACCAAAAATGGTTGTCTTAAATCAGGAACCGGGAATGGTTGCGGTTTTACCCATTTGCTTCAACCCTGTTTTATCCGGCGGATGAAATACAGGGTTGAAACCTTATAAGGTAATTTTATTTTGCAGCCAGGATGGCTTGCATTTCCTGTTGCATTTTTAGTGCTTCGGCTCTGGCTTTTTCGGCAAAATCGGCCCCGTCTGAAGCATAAATAATACCGCGTGACGAATTGATCAGTAAGCCCACATTGTCGTTCATACCGTATTTACATACTTCCGAAAGGCTTCCGCCCTGTGCGCCAACTCCGGGAACTAATAAAAAACTGTCCGGGATGATCTTTCTGATCTCCGTAAAATATTCTGCTTTGGTTGCCCCAACCACATACATCAGGTTACTGCTGTTCTTCCATTCTTTGGAAGTTGCAATTACTTTTTTATACAGTTCTGCGCCATCCACCATTTGGGTCTGGAAATCAAAGGCTCCTTCATTGGACGTTAAGGCCAGCATTATCGTGTGTTTGTTCTCAAAAGCTAAAAACGGTTCCACACTGTCTTTCCCCATATATGGCGCCACGGTTACACTGTCGAAATTCAGATCTTCAAAAAAAGCTTTTGCATACATAGACGACGTGTTACCGATATCTCCTCTTTTAGCATCGGCTATTGTAAAGATGTCCGGATACTTTTCGTTAATATAACGGATTGTTTTTTCCAGTGACTGCCAGCCTTTAATTCCGTAAGCTTCATAAAAAGCTGTATTCGGTTTGTAGGAAACGGTAAGATCGTGTGTGGCATCGATGATTGCTTTATTGAATTCGAAAATAGGATCTTCCAGCGCTAAAAGGTGCTTTGGAATTTTATTCAAATCGACATCCAGGCCCACGCACAGGAATGATTTTTTTTGTTGAATCTGCTGAATTAGTTGTTGTGTTGTCAAAGTAGTGTGTTGTTTATGATTACTGGCAAATTTCGGAAAGTTTCAGAAAGTTGCCAAAAGGTTAAAAAAAATGCCACACTTAGATTGTTCTTCCGTGTGACATTTTTTGATAGTATTGCATTTAAAAAAAATTAAAATACTTCGCTTTCTTTTAATTTCTCGGTGTTGCTTACCAATTGTAATTCGTCGATTACTTTCTGGATGCTTCCGTTCATTACCCCGTCCAGATCGTATAATGTCAATCCGATTCTGTGATCGGTAACACGTCCCTGCGGATAGTTATAGGTACGAATTTTAGCAGAACGGTCACCGCTGCTCACCTGTGAGTTACGTTTTTTAGCATCTTCTTCCTGTTTCTTTGCCAATTCCATTTCGTATAAACGGGAACGCAATACCGTTAGTGCTTTATCTTTATTTTTATGCTGCGATTTCTCATCCTGACACTGTGCCACCAAACCGGTTGGAATGTGTGTCATACGTACAGCCGATTTTGTTGTATTTACCGACTGACCACCAGGACCTGACGAACAGAAAAAGTCAATACGCACATCATTCATATCAATCTGTACATCAAATTCTTCTGCTTCCGGAAGTACCATAACGGTTGCTGCCGAAGTGTGAACACGTCCCTGAGTTTCCGTTTGCGGAACACGCTGTACACGGTGAACACCTGCTTCAAATTTTAAAGTACCATACACATCTTCTCCGGTTACTTCAAAAATAACCTCTTTGAATCCTCCCGAAGTTCCTTCGTTCATATCCACTACAGATGTTCTCCATCCTTTACCTTCACAGTATTTGGTATACATACGGAATAAATCGCCGGCAAAAATACTGGCTTCATCTCCTCCGGTACCGGCACGGATCTCCACCATTACGTTTTTAGCATCTTCCGGATCTTTCGGGATCAACAAAAACTTGATTTCTTCTTCAAGTTCCGGTAAGCGTTCTTTTGCTTCATCCAATTGCAATTTGGCCATTTCTACCATTTCCGCATCAGAACCGTCGGCAATTATTTCGTTCGCTTCCTTAATATTCCCGTCAAGATTTACATACTCATCGCGTTTTTCAACCAATGCTTTTAAATCCTTGTATTCTTTATTTAACTGTACATAACGCTTCTGGTCGGCAATAACATCCGGCTGGATAATTAAGTCCGAAATCTCATCAAAACGTTGTTTTACTATTTGAAGTCTGTCTAACATCTTTTGTTTCTCCTTTATTGGAGTGCAAAATTACAAAAAAATCCGTTTAGTTTCTAACAGTAGCCCTGTAGATTTTTTTTATACATTTGAAATTAAAATCAAGCGGTTATGGAAAATTTCGATTGGACTACATTCACGATAAGGATTGCCATAAACACTACTATTTCAAAACTTTATGCTGCCTGGACACAGGCTTCCGAAATAGAAAAATGGTTCCTGAGCAATGCCAATAATTTCGATCCTGACGGAAATATCATCGCTAAAAACACCCCGGTTCAAAAAGGGTTTCGCTATGAATGGAACTGGTATTTGTATGATGTCATGGAGATGGGAACGTTTACCGAAGCCAACGGCAGGGATGCCCTTCAGTTTACCTTTGCCGGATCGTGCCAGGTTGCAATCAAACTTACCGACCACAAAGAATATGTACTGGTCGAACTGACTCAAAAAGACATTCCGACAGATGATCATTCCAAAAAAGAAATCCGTCTGGGCTGTCACAGCGGCTGGTCCTTTTATCTGGTGAATCTGAAATCTGTTTATGAAGGCGGACTGGATTTAAGAAACAGGAATCCTAATTTAAAACCAATGCTCAACAACTAAAAACCCCGATAATTATGGCTCAAAAAAGTATCACACTGGCGGCAATCGCAATAACGGCTCTGGTGGTTTCCTGCCAGAAAAAAGAAAAAACGGAAACCACAGCCCCAGAACCCGCAGCAAAAACCTATGCCCTGATTGACAAGGCTTCCTGGCTGGTTGGCGAATGGGGCAATACCTCCAAAGAAGGTGTTTTAACCGAAACCTGGACCAGACTAAACGACAGTACACTAACCGCACAGACCTACTTTGTGACGGGTAAAGACACCGTTCATACCGAAAGTGTTGTACTGGAACAAAAAATGGACAGTTTGTTTTATATCCCTACCGTTAAAAATCAAAACGACGGCAAGCCGGTTACTTTTAAATTGACCAGCAGCACAGATCAGCTTCTGGTTTTTGAAAACCCGAAACATGATTTCCCGCAGAAGATCACGTATAACAAGGTTACAAACGATAGCCTGGTCGCAGCAATTTCCGGAATGAAAAACGGAAAAGAAAGCAAGGAAAGTTATCCGATGAAGAAAAAATCATAACCACAAAAAACGCGTCATAAATGACGCGTTTTTTGTTAGCGGCGTGCTTTGAAATAATCCTCAAAGAAAGAACAGTCACTGGTTAACGATGTATAATCGTCACTGTAATTATTCTTTAAATCGGAATAATAGCGGTTCTTACCCAGAAGATAGCTGTCATAATCCTTTATGTCCGATCCATAACGATCCGGATAACGATAGGCCAATCTATTCTTTTCACATCTCCCGATCATTCGCAGACACAACGCTTTAAACTTCCGGGTTTTAGCGTTTTCCAGTGCCAGCCTGTAATATTTTTTAGCCAGATTGCATTCGTAATATTCCGATTCATCTTCCAGTATGCTGTGATTGCCGCTGCTTGACCAGGAATAACGCCGCATCATCCAGGCATTCCCATATTGCGTCATGTTGTAATAGCAATTGGCGGCCAGAAAATAATAATAGTCCCGGTTTTGCTCTGCCGGATTATCTGCTTTATTGAGATACCTGATCAGCTGCCGGGTTATGCTGGTCTTGGTGAGTCGCATCGAATCTTTTACTGCAATAAATTTCGGGGTATAATTCAATTCATAAAATGGATTTTTGTCAAACACATTGCTGTAATCCCAATAACTAGCTGTTTTTTCCCAGGCTGTATATTTTTTATCCCAAAAATCCTGCGTTACTTTTTTAAAACCCGCCAGGGCAGCAGGCAACTCATTCCGGCGGATGTATTTTGTACCGAGCAAATCATACAAGCGGGGTATTTCCTTTTGCAATCCGTTATATTTCCAGGCAGAGAAAACGTCCTTTTTATTTCGGTTAGCCAGTATATCGCCTATCAGTTCTTCCAGTTGTTTCGGAGTATACATGACATTCACATAATCAAAATAATTGTCATAAAAATCGAAATAGGTATCCCCTTTGTTCTTTTGTGTTTTCCAAACCACCTCCGAACTGTAACGATCACCATTTCCTAATCGGGTATATAGCAAAGCGGCATCTGTTGTATTTCCTTTATATTCTAACTCCCTGCCCAAAGCAAAAATAAATTTCTGGTTGTCTTTATTCTTAAGAATGATTGTTTGTACTTCTTCCGGAATAACAGCTTTCCCGTTTGCCTGATTTGCGGTGAGATTTAATGCCTTTAGCAGCGCTAACTGTTTTAACAGGGCTGCATTCGATTTATTTTCCTGAGCCAATTGCCCGATCAGTACCAAACTTTCCGAATAGTCTTTCGTGATAAAAAGCAAATGTGCCTTAGTAGTTTTCCAGAATACGGCATCTTCAACCTTGTTTATATTCACAGTATTGACAAAACGCAAAACTTTCCGGGCATAGTCCCTGTCGTTTTCAACCCTTTTTAAAACAATTTTCACGGAATTATCTTCCCAAAATGACGTTACGGACGGACTGAACAAGGAATAATAAGGCGTAAAAATCCAGTCTTCAATTTTATTGACTTCCCGCAATAAAAGAAAATTCATCGCTTCCGATCTGGGATTGTACCGGTATGTTTTTTCCAGATTTTCCAAAGCTCTGTCGTGTTTTAAAATACCGGCTAAAAAATAAACACTTGCTTTTTCCTGGTTTGTTGCAGCATATTTCAAAACCTGATCAATAGGAACAGTTCTATTATATTGCTGGGCAATCATAAAACGTTTGTCCGGGGCATTTTCAAAAACCCTGGCGGCATAAAAATTAGCCAGTGCCTTGTCTGTTTCAGCCAAAGTTCTGAAATACAAACTCCAGTAGTTCAGAATATCCTGATTGCCCTGATTCTTAAACACGGTATCATACAACTTCCGGATGGTTGCAAAATCCTTATTGTAAAAGGCCAACCGAATGGCTAAAAAAGTATAGCGGCGTTTTATTTCATTATTCCCAACCTGTTCAGACAGCCGGATGGCTTTGTCGATCTGTTTGGTCCGTTCCGGCAATATTGCTCCCGAGCGGCGTTCCCAGGGATCATCCAGCCAGGTGTTAAAAAACTCACAGCTCTTGGCAAATTTCAGGTAATTGATTGCTTCCCAATCCTGCTGCCGGTGCAAATACTGCAGCATTTTATTATCATTCCCGATCGTTTTATCTCCATACAAAACCTCCCAGACAGCCGAAGCCGGAACTTTATGGTTACAATACCGCAACCACAACACCTCATTAGGCGATAATTCTGCTTCTTCCTCTTCATATAGCGCTTTTGGTTTAAACGAATCCGAAGAATAATTAAATTCCGAATAGCCGTAATAACGGAAAACATTCGGATTAAAGAATGAAAAGCGCAGTTCTTCTCCGTAAGGATAAAACCCGCAGGCAAAAAGCGGTTTACTGACTAAAATCAGAATAAAAAGCAGAAAGTTCTTCATCGCTGCAATTGCTTAATTGTTGTTCGTCTAAATGAAAAAGGGTCACTGTGGTTGTTTTATCAAAGGCCACATTCTTTTTAATAATCCGGATAGCCTGCCGGATCGTTCCGGCAGTAAGTTCTTCCAGTTTAACCCGGTCGCCAATCCGCAGATACATCTCTTCCACAACCGTATCTTTCGTAATTTCATACCATAACGGTTTTACAGGTTTCAGTATTTTCTTTACCGCTTTAATATCGGTATAAACCACTTTTGAAAACTGATTGTTCTGGTATACCTGCAGCCAGGAATAAACCGGTAACGCAACGTCCAGATGCAGCGGATATTTCTTTTTAGCTGGCAAATAGCTTTTTAATTCCTCAAGATCCAGTATCGAATTTTTACGGGAACTTTCCAGCGGATTAATCAGGTTATAACACATTAACATCACTTTATCCACCGGAGGCACACCCATTTTATCAGGGTATTTATACGGATACAGGCGCAGCGTACAGCTGATCTGTTTCCCGGAAAGGGATTTGAGTTTCTTTAAAAAATAGAAATAATTGTCCTTCGTTTTTAAAGTCCAGTCACAGTCCATCTGGTATTCCTTAACTTCCGGCTGCTTCCCGAATCGTTCCTTACAATATTTCTCAATCAGGAAATGAACATTGTCTGCCAGTGTATCCAGACTTCCCTTACTGCTTTGACTGAAAACTTTGTTTTTCAGGTAAACCGTCGGAATAATATGCAGATTGCCTTTGGGCATTGAAAAATTCAGATTGGTCTTTGAAACCGGATAATTTCCCATTTCATTGCTATTGTCAACTTCAAAAAATTTGACGTATAATTTTTGTACCTGCAGCTTTTTAACAATCGAATCCTCCCTGTCTGAAAAATATCCATCATAACTTTTCCAGTAATAGAACGCTTTTTCCACATTTTCAATCTTGTGCTGACATGACAAAAACAGCAAGGCAGCCATTCCTGAGAATATAACATTTTTCATTTTAGCCTGTATTTCTTTTTAAGATAAATCCGTATTAAAGTTATGTTATTTTCTGAATGTATTAACAACAAAAAAAGACTGTTTTAATATTTAAAACGAGCTTTTTTTAGTGTTATTTTAATTCACTTTTGTTAGTGTTATGTTAGTGGGTATCGTAAAAGTACTTGGCTGGTCTAAGCCACGCATTCCCATAGGTAAAGTTACCTCCCATCGTGCTGTATCAGGATTAACCGGATTGATTATCATTTCTAATTCTCCTCTAACTCCCAAAGGATAAGCTGGATTC
>NZ_DFUB01000019.1:0-46262 GCF_002379575.1 Flavobacterium sp. UBA4197 | reverse complement strand
CCTTCATGCAATTCTGTCGCACCTATTTTCTCTGCTAATTTCAAATTGACATCAATGGTGTCTGCCTTTAAGGCTAAGCCGGCATTCAGATCGACCATGCCTACTTTCTCCGCTAAACCTGAGCTCAACTCGATTTTACTTGCCTTTAAATTCAGATCCGTTACATCGGCTTTTAAAGCCAGACCGGCATTGATAATGGTCGTACTTTCTGTGAATTTTGCATTCACATCAGTTAGGTCGGCTTTTAAAACTAATCCATTATGCAGTTCTGTCGCGCTTACTTTTTCGGCTAATTTCAAATTGACATCGCTGGTGTCGGCCTTTAAGGCTAAACCGGCATTCAGGTCGGTTATATTCGCTTTTACTGCGAATTTTGTATTCACTTCAGCCAGGTCGGCTTTCAAAATTAAGCCATCATGCAATTCAATAGCACTTACTTTATCAGCTAATTTTGTATTGACATCGGTTAGGTCTGCCTTTAAAGCTAGACCGGCATTAACATCAGCGATATTCGCTTTTACAGCAAACTTTGTATTCACTTCAGCCAGGTCGGCTTTCAAAATCAAGCCATCATGCAGTTCGATAGCACTTACTTTATCGGCTAATTTGGAATTCACTTCAATAGTGTTTGCTTTTAAAGCCAGTGCATCAGCAACGCCACCACTTGAAACAGCATTATTACTTCCTGCTGTTGGTGTGCTATCCACATCGGTTGCTTTTGGAACACGTCCCCAGGCAGTACCATTAGAAATAACCCAATCACCAATTTTGAAATTGTTACCCTGCTGAGCTCCTTCAACATTTACCACCCAATATTTTCCTTTATTAACCGATGCGGCCGGTAAAGCAGGATTATTTGTTGCCGCATCATACGTTCCCTGATAATTAACCGCACCAACAAGGGCATCATTAATTTGTGAAAGGGGTATTTTTCCGTCAACAAGGTCCGCTTTATTCAAGAACCCGGCATTTAAGAAGTCAATTGCGTCCTTTAGCTGCTGATCAAAACCCAGCGCTGTCCATTCCGTTCCATTATGTCCTTCAAACTTTTCAGTCATTGGATTAAAACGAATACGTCTCTTAAGTGCAACATTCGGCAATACATGCGCCTCAGAATCCTCAGGAACCTGCATAACAGTTGTAGCACTTACACCACCAAGATATTCCGAAATTATAACTTCGTCTCCTGTTGTAATTGTTTTACCTTGTGCATTGATTTTCATATTATCGTTTTGTATAAAGTATTATATATTGTGTGTTTGCTCTAAAATCCCAATTCGATAAAGTCCCGGTTATCGGGTCCAGTTGTATTACATCCATATCTATCTGCCCCATATACATCACTGCATTCAGCGTGGTATTTTTAAGCGCATCAACCTGCAGTTCAGAAGTGTCAACGGTTGGAAAAACGGGTAAAAACCGATACGGTGTCGAAACCCTTGCAAATAGTTCAGCATGGGCATTCATGTCTGTTGCATGAATACCGAGCGATGCTTTTTCTGCTTTATTATCAAGATCGGCTTTAAGATTCTGAATTTTAGCCTGTGGAATAATATCGTCTTTATGCCAATAGCTTTCCATCCATTCCCAAAACTGGGATTGTGTTGGAAACAAGCCCGTTTTAAACCAATTTTTTAAAATATTCTTACTTGCCATAATTATCCTTTAAATTCAATAAACATTACTATTTTTTATAAGGGCTCCTTATTTCAAAGGTTTGACCACCATTTGTTATCGTTGCTGGATTCCCCTTATCCGAACCCAATGCCTGAAGGCAGCCTGATTGCATTATTCTTAAATTCTGTTTCCGAATTAAAATTCCGGCAGGCTTTTTCCTCCTGCCGTCATTACTTTTACCTATACCGTTGGTTCGGCGTCTTTATTCGCCTGTTTTGCCGGTGGTTCCTGCAATCTTAATTTAAGCGCTCCACATACTGCCACAAATATTCTCAAAGCAGCTCCCACCCATTCCGGTGCATTAATTTGTTTTAAGAACAAAGGCATAATGTCTGTTGTCTGATCGATCACCGCTAAAATGATTACTACTGCGAACAAAGTCCAATTTTTAAATTTTTCCATAGTCTATTTGGTTTTATTTGGTTACTGCTTTATATCCATCTTGACGTATCGATTGGCAGCCTCACCCAGTTATTGGTGTCTACGCAAAAGTATACGTATGAAGATCCTACTCTTATTTCGCCTTTTCTGCCGGTGTCTGTCTGCGATGTCGGAACGGTATAGCCTATATTGGCATCAAAGTATTTTTTGACCCCTCCGGCCGTCACATAATTCAGATCATTGTTAAACTCGCTACCGGAGTGATCCGTTACGTTTCTAAGACCGTAGTTATAGGCATTTACTAATATTCCGTGTCCGGATGCATCGGAAGCTCCCAGTTTCAGAAATGTTTCAAATCCGAAATAGTCTCTAACATACAGTTCTGCATTAGTACCGGTTCCGGTATCGAATAAATCCAGTTTGGCGCTACCGTAGGCAAGCCCTGGTCCTATCTGATCATTACTTTTAGATTCAATTCTTACCAGGCCTCTTTTTTCGGCAATTGAATTGACTGCCAAAACTTCCTGCAATCCGGAAGCCGGAGGAATAACCGGTATCTGATCCGTAGTTGCCAGAGTACCGTTTCGCTCCGGTACGTTCAGGTTGTAGGTAGCGGCTGTTACACCGGAAGTCGGAAAGTTCAGGTTAACGCTGCCGGTAGCAGCATTTTGAATACTTATCCCGTTTTTTTTATAAAATGTTTCCGCCAGATTCCCGGTTGTGGCTTTAATCATCATCCCGCCGGGATCTGAAGTATATGGAACCGGATTTAATATTGTGAACTCATTGGTATTGTTTAACGTGATGCTATTGAATGCAGCACTCGACCTGGTATTAAGAACCGTATCTAATCCGGGCGATAATGAACTTCCTTTAAAAAGATTACCGGATTCATCTGTTACAATGGGTTTATAATAGCTGTCATTGCCCGTTGCTTCCATTAGCTTCATGTTAACAACTGCCGGTTTAACCGTTGGCTGAAAATAGGATATCGGGGTTACCACCGTTCCGATTGTTCCATCATAAACAAAATATCGGTATTCTCCTATCATTATTGACGAGAAGCCATACACACCAACAGCTCCGTCTACATCTAACATAACCGCTACTTCATTACCAAGCTGGTCAGACAGGTTATAATGTATGTTAAGTCTTAAAAAGGTATAGTTATCATAATCCGGATACCCTGTGTCATTGCCCACTATTTCGATATTGGCATATTCGCCAAAATGCTGATACGGTATATTTTCCACTACGGCTTTACCCGTTAATTCCACATAGGACAATTCTTTTAAAACAAGCGCTTCCGATGCATGACTAACGGAACCATTGTCATTCATCAGCATGACTCTTTTTATGCCTGTTTCCGGTTCTCCGGAATCGGGAGGAACCTGCATTCTGACATCGGCATAGTTTAATTTCCGGTACTGGTAGTTTCCGGTCATCTCTATCGAAACGGTATTCTCATCATCCCAAAGCTGGTAGTTGGAACAATACATTATTCCGCCTCTATCGCCAAAATCTTGTTTTGTAAAGGTGTAGTAATCTGTATAAGTATCTTCGTTTTCGGTTATGGTTAACTCAAAGTTTATTTCATTACTATTTGTTATCGCACTACGGTCCTCGTTGAATATAAAAGTTCTGTTCAAAAGGTTCCCGTCCGGGATGTCTGCCCTTACCGGTACTAATATAAGTGCCGGATCGGTTTCACTGGCATCCGTATCATCACCTAACAAAGCAAAGGTTCCGACTTTGTTATAAGTAAAAGAATTATAATCCATGTCTACCGACCTGTCATCGTCCATCTCGTTATCTCCTGTTCCGAATTTGTTACCGTTAACCATCTGAACCAGATCCTGCTGCGCTTCTATTTCGCCGCTAATTGTTCCCCAGGTAGCCGTTCCGGAACTACCACCATCTATAGTAATATTTCCTTCTTTATCGGCAGGCTTGCCATTTACGGTAATGGGTATGATATACGGATTTGAACCGGGGTCATTTCTTCTCGGGCTGGCCGGCCACACATAAAAATGCCTGCCTTTATAGGCAGAACCCATTTCATGCTGCAGTCCGATATAAACATCATATTTAGGTTCTCTGCTATAGCCGCCATAAAGCCTGTAACCGGAATCATAATATTCGGCATAGTTGTCGTCTGTATCGGCTGTTCCGGATCTGGATATTATTAGATTTTTCCTGCTGACGTTTCCCTTATTGGTTACTTCATTTAATGTTGTCGCCGGCAGCACATTGTAAATTGGGGTCTTTTTTAGTTTGTCACCTTCAACAACGACCACTTCCTGGCCCATTCCTTTATCCATAACAGGTGGTATTCCTGCAATTATATCGGAATACTTTTCACCTACGAATCCCTGATATTTATATGATCCTCCAGATAAAAACTCAGACCTATAGGTCCATTTCCGGTTGTTTGCATCATAATTAACATCGAAGCCTTTCGGGAAATAAGGAGCTCCGTCTTTTGAAACCAACAGCTGCAAATATCCGCCGGGAGGCGTGTAGCTTATATTACTTCCATCGGCTCTGTAAATTGTACAAACCCCTTCCGTTTCGTCATTTTCTAAAATAACTGCTCCCTCATCCTGAGCTGTCAGCTCTTCTATGTTTCCATAAGATGTATAGTTGTTGATTATGAAATCGCCAGCATGGTCAAACTTCATATTCTTTCCGTTCATATCCACAAACCGGTGGTTAATCCCATCCGGCATTTTATTGTCCTCTATACCGAATCTGCTTCCGGCACCTTTTTCGGCTTTATTCTCAAGGTCGGTTATAAGGTTTTGAATTCTGGATTGCGGAATAACCTCGTCTTTATGCCAAAACGAGTCCCATGTTGCCCAAAATTGTATTTGTGTTGGCTTCAAACCGGTTTTGAACCAGTCTTTTATTTCTGCTAAACTTGCCATATAATGTTTTTTATTATTTACGTTCCTGTTTATTGTGTCTTCCGGTAATTATCGCTGCAAAATATCCGGTTGTATTTGTGATCCTCTTTTTATTTTATCCGACAATTGTCCATCCTTTATTGGTCGCAATAGCCCTTTCTTCTGCAGTGAGTAATGAAGAACCCCAGTTATTGGTAATGGTTACGGTTTTTGACGCCACACCCGATGCCAGGTTGTTGAATATATCAACCAAGGCACTTTGTGACAGTTTTGAATTAGCATACGTAATTGTATTTTTCGTTCCTGAGAGCGCCGCTTTACTCAAGGAGCCGCAATTGATGAATATGTCGGTGAGATTTGTTCCATTGGACGTATTCAATGCCGGAACAATATCCAGTTTACCGCATGAATGAAACATGATACTGAAATCTGTTCCATTTACCGTATTCAACAGCGGAACGGTTCGCAAGGCAGTACATTCAAAAAACATACTGTTGAATTCGGTTCCGCTTACTGTATTCAATAAGGGAACGGTTCGTAAGGATGTACATCCTAAAAACGTGGCAATAAAGCCCGTCACTTTTGACGTATCAAATAAAGGAATGGTTCGTAAAGCAGTACATCCCAGGAACATGGCATTAAAGCTCACGCCATTGGATGTATTGAATAACGGAACGGTTTTTAATGCCGCACATGAGGCAAACATATTCGTAAAAAAAAGTCCTTTTCCCGTATCAAATAAGGGGACTTTTTGCAATGAAGTACAGGATCTGAACATATAACTGAAATCTGTTCCGTTTGAAGTATCAAACAGCGGTACTATTTCCAGTGCTGTACAGGAGGCGAACATATTGGTAAAATTCGTTCCGTTTGAGGTATCCGATAATGAAACGGATTGCAGCTGACTGCATCCCTGAAACAATTTACGGAAGTCGGTCATTGCGTTATTGCCTAAAAAACAAAACGCTTCTAAATATCCGTGATACATTACAGATCCGCCAATAGCGAGACTCGTCATGTTTTTTCCGCTTAGCCTGATATCCATCCATCCGGAACTGTAAAAATTCAGGAAAGCCTGTTTGTGCTTTCGCTGCAAATTGATACCGGTCAGATTCTGGCCCGCCTGAGGCGTAATCGTAACAATAGCCTGCCGGCAACCGCCTGTCGTTTCCGTTCCTTCAAAAGAGCCATACGAATAGGTATGATAGGCCGTAACTCCGGAGGCGAAGTTTTCAACAACACCATCGCCCCAATCTACCGTATAATCTGCTGTAGCAGCAAGCGAAATAAAGTTACTATCTTCCAATACCGCATATAAGCCCACGAATTTCTGATCGCCGGCCACTACCTTGTTTTCTATGGGTAACCAATCTGCAGGACGCACCCATTCCAGCGGATCTTTTTCGTTATCCGCTGTCGTTATTTCAAGAATCTTACCGGCATATTCCCTAAAGGTCGTTTCCGCAGGAACCGTAATGCCTTTTAAAATGATAGCCTCCCTTATTTCGGCTTTCGTCTGGCCCAAATAGGTTAGTTTATCTGCAATTGTTCCCATCCCGTTAAACTATTTGTCCGTTAATGATGTCCATAGCATTTCCTATAGTTCCTATGGCTCCATTTACCGCATCCACTGTGGGAAACTTTGTTCCCGTGCCATCCGGCGTCAGACTATTTTGTTTGTATCCACTATTTTCTTTAGATGCAAACAGAACAGTATGAGCCTGCTCGTCTGTGAGGTGTGCTGTAAATTGTACCTGTCCGGCCTTTTGGTTAAGCATCGGTTCCAAACCATCGATTTTATTCGCTGGAATTACCTCATCCTTATGCCAAAAAGACCGGAATGTTGCGTCAAAATGTAACTGCGTCGGTTTCTTACCCTGTAAGAACCATTGTAGCAGGTCATTAAATGGTGTTATCATATTATATGCTCTGTATTTGATGAAATTATTACGCCATAGGGATCCACTACCCCAAGAGGTAGCCTGCTTCCTTTTATAGTTTTCGGTTTTGTTCTGGTCAGGTTCCGATGCCTGAAGATGGCTTTTTAAATACCGGTTATTCCGATAGTCTATCCGGTTTTATCCCACGATAGTCCATCCTTTATCGGTAGCGACAGCCCTGTCTTCTGCTGTTAGTAATGCTGCGCCCCAGTTATTCGTGATGGTAATGGTTTTAGCGACCACACCTGAGGCCAGGTTGCTGAAAACAGCGACCAAAGCTGTCCGGGAAAGCTTGCAGCCTGTATAGGAAATATTTTCTTTGGTTCCTGAGAATGACGCTTTGCTCAATGTCCCGCAATTGGTAAACATGCTGTCAAAACGAGCAACGTTTGAAGTGTTCAATAGCGGAAGCGTTTCCAATGCATAACATCCCGAAAACAGGACACCAAAATCTGTTCCCTTTGAAGTATCCAATAACGGAATGGTCTGTAATAGTGTACAGCCACTAAACATGCTACCAAAATTAGTACCGTTTGCTGTATTCAATAAGGGTATTGCCTGTAAGGACGCATTTGAGGTAAACATGCTACTAAAATTAGTCCCTTTTGCCGTATCCAATAAGGGAACGGTTTGTAAGTTGTAACACATAGAAAACATACCGCTAAAATCCGTTCCATTTGCTGTGTTTAATAACGGAACCGTTTGCAGGGACGTATTTGAGGAAAACATGTTATTAAAGTTAGTTCCTTTTACCGTATTCAATAAGGGTATTTCTTGCAATGCGGTACAGCTCTGGAACATACTACTAAAATTAATTCCCATAGAAGTATCAAATAGAGGAAGCGTTCGCAATGACTTACAGTTTTGAAACATATAACGAAAGTCCGTTCCTTTTGCCGTATCAAAAAACGGGACGGTTTTTAAGGAAATGCAATCCTGGAACATATTACCAAAAACAGTTCCTTTAGCAGTGTTAAACAATGGAAGCGTTTGCAGCGCAATACAACTCTGGAACATACTACTAAAGTTAATGCCTTTGGAAGTATCGAGCAAAGGAACGGATTGCAGTAAAGTACAAACCTGAAACATATATTTAAAATCCGTCCCGTTAGAAGTATCCAACATGGGGATGGATTGCAACACATAACATCCCGAAAAAAAACGGTTAAAATCTGTTATTGCATTATTGCCTACAAAACAAAAAGACTCTAAACATCTATGGTAGATGGTTTGTCCGCCAATAATAAGGCTTGCTATGTTTTGCCCGCTTATCCTGATATCCAGCCACCCGCTGTTATAAAGATTATTCAATCCGGCCTGGTTGTGCTTTTTTTGTAAATTGATACCCGTCAGATTCTGTCCGGCCTGTGGTGTAACTGTAACTATAGCCTGGCGGTAACCGCCTGCCGTTTCTGTTCCCGGAAAAGCATCATAGGAATATAGATGATACGCCTGAGCTCCCGATGTAAAATTTTCGACCAGACCATCACCCCAATCCACCGTATAATTTCCGGTAGCAGACAGGGAAACAAAGTTACTGTCTTCATAGATCGCGTGTAAACCCACAAACTTCTGATCGCCGGCAACCACTTTGTGTGCTATCGGCAGCCAATCGGCCGGGCGTGTCCATTCCGCAGGATTTGTGTTTCCCTCTTCTGAGGTTATTTCACGGATCTTACCGGCATACTCCCGAAAAGCAGTTTCTGCAGGAACCGTGATGCCTTTTGAAATGATCGCATCCCGTATTTCGGCTTTTGTTTGTCCTAAATATGCTAATTTATCTGCAATTGTTCCCATTCCCTACTGTTTATCCGTTAGTATTCTCCGATTGTTATCCCGGTCCTGTTTCGATCATTAAAGCTGATTTTATCATTCTTTTTTAAAAAATTCTGAAATAGAACCGGTTTTCTTTTTCGCTGCCAATAATTTCCGCCCAACCATTTGCCGGTATCGTTACCGAAGTATTCGATACTCCTGCTACCCAAAAGGTCGTTATTCCAACCCTGTTAATGGTTATGGAGTGTCCGGTATTGTTGATAATCGTGTACCTGTAGCTGTTAAAACTCTCTGCCGGAATTGCCCAGGTAGCATTTGCAGTACCATTATAAACCAGCGTTGTGTGCAATGCTCTATAATCACCACCACTGTTATCCAGCGGGGTTATCAGGGTATTTAACTGCGAATCCGTTAATGTTGCTGCCGTAGTAGCAATCGTTCGGTGGATCAATGCCGGCAGTTCTGATTTAACCGGCAAATGCCCGCTCTTTTTAGGCAATACTACCTCGGCTGGGTTACTATTTCCCTGCGCCATGTTTGGAATTACCGACACTGCATATCGGCAGGAAGGGTTATTATAATGTGATTCAAAGCGTACTCCATTCAAGGTATAAGAGGCAAACCTGTCGTTACCCGAACCATCATTTGCATTATAGGCAATCAAAGAGCCTTCGCCGTTTACCTGATTTCTGTTGTGGTTATCGTTCGTTCTGAAATCGACATCTGCATTTATGGTATTCCCGCTTGCCGCAAGTATGCTATCGATATCCGGAATTCCCGGCGCTGCCGCTCTTAGCGTTCCGTCGGGTTGTACCCGGACTACATTATCATACAGGAATCCGCCCATATCGTCGGTATCCGCCGGCAGGTTCAATTTAACCGCGTTAGGCGCTATTCTATGTACGGTGGCTCCATCCAAATAAATACTGGTGTAGCCTGTTAACGCAGGCATTGTCCACGTAGGGCCATAACCGGTTGTCACTGCAAAATGGTCATTCTTGGTAAAAACGTAGTTTCCGGAATGATCATCAACCGATAAGCGTACGGTAATTGTTTCACTTTGGATATTTTCATCAAAGCTACCCGGATCAAGAGCAAAAAAGAATAAACCGTCAAACTCCGGATATTCCGGTGTCGGATTAATACTATCAAAATACATATTCCCCGTTTCAGGTCCGCCAAAGCTTGAATACCATTCGAAGCCCGGTTTGACATTACCTTTTAACTCTAAATCGCCTTGTATCGTCTGCTTGTCTGTAAAGGTATTTTCTCCTTTTAGATTTGCTTTATTTTCAAGATCGGTTTCGAGGTATAGAATATTGGCCTGCGGGATAATCTCTTCTTTATGCCAAAACGAGTCCCATGACAACCAAAATTGCATTTGTGTTGGTTTGAAACCGGTTTTAAACCAGTTTTTCATTTCTGTTAAACTTGTCATATTAAAGTGCTTTATTTTTTTTAAATTCCTGTTATTTCGACAATATATCCGGTTGTATTTTTATTCTCTTGCTGCTCTTTTATCCGCAAATAATCCAGCTTTTGTGTAACTATGGCGCTTTTTTCTGTCCGGAATCGCGTTTCGTCAAGTTCTTCGCTCCTGCCCGGCAGCTTATACTTCCGGGGTACTTTCAGTGGGTACCGGTTCTCTTTCGATCCAGCCACTCAAATCAGTACCGATAGGTGCCGTAACTCTGTTGGTCGTTTCCTGTCCGTTAAATAATTCCATTCCTTCTCCGGCAATTATTTCTACAAAATATTCGGTTGTATTTGTTATCATATTTTTATTTTTTTTATCCGACAATGGTCCATCCTTTACCGGTAGCGATTGCTTTTTCACCGGCCGTTAATAATGGTGCTCCCCAATTATTTGTTATTGTTATTGTTTTAGACGATACTCCGGATGCTAAGTTGTTAAAGATGTCAACTAAGGCCGTTCGGGAAAGTTTACAGCCCGCATAGGAAAGTACATTTTTAGTTCCTGTAAAGGATGCTTTACTCAATGTCCCGCAATTAGTGAACATCCCGCTAAAATTAGTTCCGGCGGAAGTATTCAGTAACGGAAGTGTTTCTAATGCCGCACACGATCCGAACATGTTACTAAAATTGCTTCCCTTTGCCGTAACAAGTAGTGGAATGGTCTGCAAAGCTGTACATCCGAAAAACATGTTACTAAAGTCCGTTCCGTTTAACGTTTTAAATAAGGGAACGGTTTGTAAGGAAACACAGCCCTGGAACATATAACTAAAATCGGTTCCTTTTGACGTTTCCAATAACGGCACGGTTTTCAAAGAAGCGCATGATTCAAACATACTGGTGAATGCAGCTCCGTTTGAAGTATTCAGTAACGGAATGGCTTGCAAAGCGGTACTCAGTGAAAACATCAGACTAAAATCGGTTCCTTTTGCGGTATTCAATAAGGGCACCGCCGGCAGTAAAGTACATCCGAAAAACATGCCGCTAAAACTCATTCCGTTTGTTGTATCCAGCAAGGGAACGGTTTTTAAAGAAGCACATGATTCGAACATATAACTAAAATCCGTTCCTTTTGACGTAACCAATAAGGGAATGGTTTTCAGCGCCGTACATGACGTGAACATATTACTGAAATTCGTTCCTTTGGAAGTGTCCAGTAAGGAAACGGACTGCAGGGCACTGCATCCTGAAAAGAATTTGGAAAAATCGGTTATTAAGTTGCTTCCTAAAAAACAGCATGCTTCTAAAGATCGGTGCATTATTGTGGCTCCGCCAATAACAAGGCTCGTCATGTTTTGTCCGCTAATTCTAATATCCAGCCATCTGGTACTGTACGAATTCAATCCAGCCTGCTTGTGCTTTCGCTGTAAATTTACGTTCGTTAAATTCTGCCCCGACTGCGGTGTAACGGTCACAATAGCCTGACGATAACCGCCCGTCGTTTCTGTTCCCGGAAAAGAGCTGTAGGTATAAATGTGGTAGGCCTGAACACCTGACGCAAAATTTTCGACAACGCCATCACCCCAATCTACCGTATAATTCCCGGTAGCCGATAGGGAAATAAAATTACTGTCTTCATATATTGCGTGTAAGCCCACGAATTTCTGATCGCCTTCCTTAACTCTGTTCTCAATGGACAACCAATCCGCCGGGCGTGTCCATACTACCGGATTTTCGCCTCCGCTTCCGGCTGTTATCTCACGGATTTTACCGGCATATTCTCTAAAGGTTGTTGCGGCTGGAACCGTTACACCTTTTGAAATGATCGCATCGCGTATTTCTGTTTTTGTTTGTCCTAAATAGGTTAGTTTATCTGCAATTGTTCCCATTATACTATTTGTCCGTTAATTATATCAATAGCATTACCAATGGTTCCTATAGCCTGATTCACAGCATCTACTGTAGGAAATTTTGTTCCGGTATTGTCCGGTGTCAGGCTATTTTGTTTGTTCGCTATATTTTCTTTGGCAGCAAACAATCCAGTATGAGCCTGCCCATCTGTGAGATGTGCTGTAAATTCTGCCTGTCCTGCCTTTTGGCTAAGTACCTGATTAAGACCATCCACTTTAGTTGCCGGAATGGCTTCTTCCTTATGCCAGAAAGATCTAAATGTTGCTTCAAACTCTGACTGCGTTGGTTTCTTACCTTGTAAGAACCATTGTAGTATGTCATTAAATGGTGTTGTCATATTATATGTATTTGATAAAAATTACTGCCTTATAAAAGTAGGTTGTATACAGAAGGTACTTTTCCATTATGGCCGTTGCACCTTACCTTAAATTCCCGCTGTTTTGTGCTGTTTAAAACCAGGAAAAGCCTCTGAAATGAAGGCAATAATTAAAATTTTGGTGTTTTACTTCCGATAAAAATTCCTGTTTGAGCTTGTCTGCAATCAGGATTATTGTTTGGTCCTATGGAATTGTGAGGTTTTCAATTCCCGGGATATATCGGTACCCAAATGCATGGAGTACTTCTGTATGTGTATTTGGGGTATTACAATAGCAATCAGCACTTTGCCCTAAAGCGTATTCTGATCGTATTTCGATTGTACAAACACCCCTCATCAGAAGGCCGTTCCCAGACGGATGGTCCCACGGGTTTCCCCAGAGTCCTTCTCAAAAAGTATCCCATGCGGTTCCGGATCAGCTCCTGCGGTAGCAAGGAACCACACCCGACACACAAGGGCTACATACAAAAAGAACGTCCTACCTGGACAAGGGTTGTATTGTACTGTTTTAATCGAAATATTTTATTTTTTAAAGATAAACCCCGTCAGAAGGCCGTTCGCAGACGGATAGTCCCACGGGTTTCCCCAGGGTCTTGCTCAAAACGTATCCCATGCGGTTCCGGATCAGTTCCTGCCGTAGCAAGGAA
Organism: Flavobacterium sp. UBA4197; assembly: GCF_002379575.1. Taxonomy (NCBI): domain Bacteria; kingdom Pseudomonadati; phylum Bacteroidota; class Flavobacteriia; order Flavobacteriales; family Flavobacteriaceae; genus Flavobacterium; species Flavobacterium sp. UBA4197. The sequence goes on along the minus strand of NZ_DFUB01000019.1, from coordinate 33,235 downwards.
CTATACCCGACGCACAAGGGCTACTTACAAAAAGAACGTCCTACCTGGACAGGGTTATCCCTGATAATTAATCTAAAAGATAGTTTATGGAATCGGTATCGCCTGCAGAACCTAAAATGATTTTTAATCCTACGGGCTGCGACCGGTATGCAATACCGTTAATCAGTATTTCCACCTGCATGGTAATCGGTACAAAAGCTTTTCCATGTCTTGAGTACTTAAAAGAACCGGATTTATTGAGGCTTCCTGATGGCAAAAAGTTTTTATACGCTTTATTCGGTCTGAAATAGTGGATGGGTTCCAGGTCAAGAATCATTTCCCGTTCTTTCACAATGTATTCTGATTTTCTTTGCCATAGTTCTGCATCCGTCATTTTTTCCCGATAAAATCCGGACTTTTTCTTAAAGCCGCTACGCAGTCTTTTTTTCTGCTTGTAGCGCTTTATTATGATTTTCGGCTGGTGTGTTTCAATCTTAATTCCGCCAAGTAGTTCTATATGCAATTTTTTATAGAACACTTCCCGGCTTAAGACATGATGATACCCGTTAAAAATCTGAGGATCCTTTCCTGCTTCCGATTCGATTATTATGTGGCCAGCTCCGGAATTAGCAACATCGTCAGCTTTATAAAAGTCATAATACTTATTGAATATTTCTGTGGCCGGCTTGATTGAGAGTCCGAAATTAAGTTCATTTAAATGAACATATCCGTCAATCAGTTCCGAAAACTGGCTCTCAGTAGGGCGGTCTCCTCTTTCAAAATATTTTTTGAGTTCCTCTCTCGTCGTTATATTTTTCATAATCTTGTTGTAATGTTCCTGATGGTTGCCTGTTTGTAACAATTCCACAGTCCGTTAAACATTTCTCAGTATTTTTTTGTTGTTTTTATAAGCCGGATATGCCTTCCGTTACTTGTATGCAGCACTATTGTATCTGCTTATTTTATGGTTACAAAATTCAAATATTGGATTTGAATTTTAAGTATATTTTGTGTTTGAATTCTGTAGTTGCAGTAAGTCTTACCTTCCGGTTTTCCTGCTGTTCTTCTTATTGAACAATGCAAATTTCAAGTATTTTTATTTCATGCTATAGCTTTTCGGCTATTCTATTCTGTAGTTGCAATACTTCTGATTTTCTTCGAACATTATTGTATCAGCAGCCCGCCCAGCACAAGGCCTACAGCAAAACCGGCCACACCAAACAACAGGCTTTTGCCGCTGCCGCCCTTATTCAGCCGGAGTTGTTCATCTCTGATTTTCAACTGTTTTTCAGTCAGCAGCAGCGTTTCTCCATAAAGCTTGTTTTGTTGTGCCATATAGCTGATCAATACGTCTTTTTCTTTTTGGATTCCGATACAGTCCTCCAGATTTGTTTCTACTTTATTTTCCCTGAGCCGATCATAATCCGCCAGGTCAATCAGTACTTTTCTGGCCACTTCTTTCGAGATCACAACACTATCTTTCGGAATAGCGGTTTGTGAGCTGGCGTGCCAGGCTGTCAGCATCATCAGTATTACCAATGTTAATTTTGATTTGTTCATAACGCATATTGTTTTCTTTTGCCTTAGCAACCTGATCATAAAGCGATTTTTCTTTTTCAGCTATCACGGCGATTTTCTTTTCTTTCAAAAACGCTATGCTGTCTAATCGCATTAAGTGCTCTTCCTTCAGCAGTTCCAATTCCTCCATCTGTTCATCGAGAACAGCATTGAGTTCTTTTTTCAAAAAATACATTCGAATGTTCAGTACTAAGATTATAACAACCAGAACACCCAAAGCATAGCATAGCACCTTATCTCTCATTTTCCTTGTTTTTTATATCCATTCCTTATGCTAACGATTTCAGCATCGCGATGAGTTCTTGCTGAGGATGCACATCAGACTTGTCCGGCCTGAAAGAAACATGTCCCCATATTCCGCTTTCGCCGCTCAATGCTCTTTTGTTACATTCAAACATAACATCGCCTTTATAATCCAGCGGGATTTCATATCGTTTGCCCCAATATTCCAGAAGTTCCTTTAAAGAGTCGAGCTGTGCCGGCGTGTATTTCTCAAAATACTGATAGCCCCGAAATCCTTTTTCATAATACACCACGTTTTCTTTCTTTACTTCCTGGCCTGAAAAGGAATAATACCGGGCATTTTTACTGGTCAATCCGCCCCAACTGTCAAGCTCCACTCCTATAAATTCTTTATTTCGCTGGGTATTTGAGGCCGGAAGACCGAATAGTTTAAAATGTTCTTGCTTTATTCCTAAGTGATGTGCCCAATATTGAGAAGAATATAACTGGTGTATCCCGCCATCTCTAGCGATGATTATAGGTGTGGCAACACGTTCCGCAGTGGATTTCCACCATTCGATATCGCCCGCGACCGAGTCGCCAGAGACGGTATGATGCAGCACAATTCCTTTTTTTTTTGTCATTTCCCTGTAATATTGATTTTCAGGGAAATCATGACTTATTGTTTTCATCTGTTTTGCCTTTTTAAGTTATTTTTCATCCTCATCTTCTTTCTCTTTTGGTGCCTTGTCCGTATTGATCCCGTATGTCTTTTCGATATAAGCTTTTACCGCTTTGTCAATCCAGCTTGGGAGATTTGTTGTGATCATTTTTAAGAATTTATCATAGCCATAGCCAAGGACAAAAAGCATCCCGGTGGAATACCATTTGTCATTGACATTCGCTTTATGCATCACATAACTCATTGTAAAGCCTACGATTATCACAATCAATAAGGTTACGATATGTTCCCAAGGCTGTTTTTTTTCTTTATTCTGAATCGAAATCAATACCCTCAACAGTCCTCCTGAGAATGCGACTGCCGTTCCTATAAATAAGATCTTGAAGTTTTCTAAATTCATTATTCTTTATTTATCAGGTACATATTGTCTAAAAAGCTTTTGCTTTTTTTAATGTTTTGACTCTCATCCAGATAAGCGATATCATCAATAAGATCATCAATATCTTTTTCCGGTTCATCAAATACCCCTTTCTTTCTCTTTGTTGCTTTCTTTTTTCTTTTCATAATTATTAGTATTATACTTGTAGTTAGTGGTTTATCTGGATGCTAATCTGAAAGGGAATGCTTCCGAATGAAGACAAAAAGGTCTCCTGCCCTTTAAGTCAATGCTTAAAAAGCCTGTCATTTTTTGCTTTATTTTTTATTCTCTGAAGACGCCACTATACAATAGTCATTGCATCAGGTTTCTTTAAATACTGGCTTACGGGCCTGTTTCCCAGATATTAATGTGGCGTTGTTTCTTTTTTTAGAAAAGTTCTTAACTGTTTACGATATCCGATGCATAACGGCATGGTAATCTTTTATACTGACAGTTGCATTTAAATAGTCTTTACCGTAGTTCCGGGCTTTATTCCCAACCTAACTCGGGAAAATCCGGTTCGTTTTTGTCCTGATAGAACCAGAACAGGTTCCATCCTTTATCAAGGCTTACAATCCTAGTAATCATTTTCATCATCAGTAAGGATATTATATATGGTACGTTCTGACAGAAACAGCATCTCTGTCAATTCAGTCACAATCACCTTCATCTGCTTGCTCTGGTTATGCGTTACGTAGTTCGTAACAAATTCTTTTCGCTTTTCAATTAATTCTTTACTTCTTCTCATCGGTTTGTTTTAAAAATTGGTTGTTTTAAAAATTGATTAAAAAATAAATCCAGCATTTGTTGTAGCTTTTCTTTACGCAAATAGTTCTGCAAAAAAAATAAAAAATGCACAATACCGCACTATGTTCGTATTTTTATTTTGTATTTTTGCAGTTTCCAAAAAGGAAATAAAACACTGTAATATAAGAGCGTCACTTGATTATACCAATACTAGCAACACTGTTAAATGTTGCATATATTTCGTATATTTGCATTAATCTCGATACGCTACACGACAAATATGCGAATTATGTTCGTGTTTACAAAACAAAAAAGAGTACAATTTGCGTTTTATTTTGTTTAATATTTATAAAAATCTCATTATGAATTATTTAGAGTTTAAAGAAATTCGAAAAAACTTAAACATGAAGCAATCTGAGCTGTCAAAATCTATTGGAGTTGGAATTAGAGCGATACAGTATTGGGAAAAAGGCGAACGAAAAATTCCTGAAACGACTGCCTTTTTCATGAAAAGCCTGTTAGCTAAAAAACAGAAACCAACTAATGAAAATGGATCTCCGGTTATTTTTTCCGAATTAAAGGTCATGAATGTGCCGCTTGTAAACCAATATGCGCAAGCCGGTTACCTTAACGGTTTTGCCGATGAAGAATACACGGAAAGCCTTCCTACCATTCCCTTCACTGACGACGTAGAACACCGGGGCGAGTACATGTGCTTCGAAGTTAAAGGCGACAGTATGGATAACGGATCCTACGAGAGCTACCTGGAAGGCGACATTTTATTATGCAGGAATATCAGACAGGATTTCTGGATGAGCAAACTGCATTATAACAAGTGGGACTTTGTGATTATCCACAAGGAAAAAGGTATTTTGGTAAAACGGATCATCAATCACGATGTGGAAAACGGAATTATTACGCTGCATTCCTTAAATGACTATTACAATGATTTTGAAATCCATCTTAAGGATGTTGCCAAACTGTTTAACATCATTAGTACAAGACGCAAAAACAACCGGCGATAACAACAATCGCTTCCTGACCATTTGATCATGGTTTCTTTAAATTCTCAAAAAAACAAACAGAAACGTCGGGCCTTCCGGCCCTACGTTTTCTTGCCACTAAACAACCTCAACCTGCTTATCACGCTCGATTACTTTAACCGATTAAGCATTTAGCCTATGCCTGTGGCATTATTTCACTATGTACAGAATAGCCATTAGCAAAATAATCCAAAGTTCCGTTTACTTCCAGATTATACACTGTAAAATTCCCGCTTATAAAGTCGTCCGTTTGTAATGGTTCCGTTAGATCTCCAGCTTTCATAAGCATAATATCTCCACTCAGCTGGCCTATCTGAAATGACGGCAGAATCGCTCTGGTCTTTTCCGGCTCATACGATCGCCAGCCAGATGTTGTTCGTACCGGATGTGCCCCCGTTATAAAGTGTACCTCCTCATTCAATCGGTACAGATTAACCTCCGCCTTATAATTAACAGATCTGATAACCGTCACAGAGCCCTTATAGGATTTTAACCGATCTCCTTTTTTGATTTCTTCAATATTTTTCAAGCTTCCGTTTTCCATGGTTATTTTGGTTCCCGGCAAGAAGGAAGTCCCTCCCCGCGGTGATACCGGCTCCTGAACCTGCACTATAACGGTATGCACTTCCGTTGAATGATACCAACCCGCACTGCTGCTCAAAAGCACATCAATCTTTCTTTCCCCGGCATCAAGCGGCCCAAAATCCATCTCATTTACAGATGTAGTATTGACACGCTCACCATCCAGGTACCACTCATATTGTAAGTCCTGAATATTGCTTGGATTATTCGTCACAGCCTTAACATTCACAATATCATTGGTACTTGGTTCCGATGGCGTTACAATCAAATTTGTAATACTCACCTGCGTTTTCACATCAAACACAAGGGTAGCGGACCCTTCTAAATTATTCGAATCTTTAACCGTTAACTTCACCGTAAAGACTCCGGCATAAGGGAAAGTTGCTCCAACCGGATTGCTGGTACCCGAGATAATCACATTAGGATCATCACACGACCATATATAACCGGAATCCGGAATTGTACCTGTTCCAGGCGTTACTTCTCTGTAAATTTTTGACTGGTGCCTCCCCGGTACATACAAGTCCGTAGGTATAGCACTAAGCGCTACCGTTGGAGGAGTATTATTATTTGTTGGTTGCGACACATACCAATTGGTAAGCGTTACCATCTGAGAACAGCCGTTTCCTGCTGTAACCAGGACATTTACCGGGTTTCTTCTAACTTTACCTTTAGCAAAGTATATATTTTTAACATTACCCGCATCATCCGGTTTAACAGAAACATAGCTTCCATTACCCAGGAAATCCCATTTATAATCATATTCCACTCCATTCTGATTCGAAACCTTAAACGTCACAACTGTTTGCGTTGAATCGCCTTCAGGATAATCAAATTTGACCGCATTGATTGTTACGGCAGGTATTGGTAAAACTCTGACCTTACAATTGGTTGGTTTTCCGTTTACTGTAAAACTGATCTCCTGATTCAGTAATGCCGGTTCAACCAAGTCCGGATCAAACAAATATTGTCCGTTGATCTTTGTAACACCTGCAAGGAGTACATTGCCAGCAGCTGCTTTTACTTCTCCATTTGGCGGATTTACGGTAAAAACCATCGGTTTTCCATTTTTACAAACGGTCTGAGACGGAAGGCTTAACGAAATAGGTGTTTTTGGTGTACAACAAATGTAAGGCAGGGCAAAATCGGCAATTACATAAGGATCACTTTCCGATTTGTAAACCACGACAAAAGTACCTCCTTTATGAACTCCATGTTTATGTTCCAATGCCGGGTTTTTCCCAACATAATCGGCAAAATCAGCCTTATAGAAATCCTTATTATTAAGTAGTTGTGTCAGAGACACCGACATTACTTCAAAGCCTAACTGCTTCGCGTTTTTTATTGTCTGAATCGCATCGATCACTTCATGATAATCACCTCCCTGATGTCCTTCGATAAGATAATAAGGCATTTTATCGATGTTGTAATCGAGCGGCATTTGCACGTTAAGCGCTGTCGAAAGATTCGATTTATTATAATTTAAATTCGTATCGAAAGCCCTGTTACTTGTTTTATCAAAATTCCAAAGGCGTAAAAATTCTTCCGAAGTTTCATAATAAAACGGAATGGATCGGTCTCCTAACGAACTTTTGTTCATTGACGGCGTAATGACAACTCCGGTACCAATATTGGTCGGATTTCTAAACGCAAGGATCAATTGGTTAAAGCGTTCGATTAATGTTCTAACCCTTAATGTCTTTTTTTCGCTGTCTAAAACAGGCGAATTATAAAAGTTATGTCTGGTATAATCGTATCCGGCTATTGGCAGCAATTTCCCAAGTATGACATGCTTTGGAAAAGAAGCCACATCGGGCAGCGATTTCGTAAAGGAACCCGGTAGTAATTTGACGATTTCGGCAAACGTTTCCGCTAAGTCTTTAAGGACATCATAGGCATACTGAAAATTATTACTCTGATCGGCAAGCTGGTTTAGCGTACTCACAAAGTTAGTCCGATTGATCAACGGGATGTTCATTTTTTCCGAAATAAAATCAATATTCGAAAACATCCAACCGTAATCATTTTCCGTTACAATATTTTTATATGCCTGTTTTAATTGTTCCGGTGTTCCCAGTTGTGGTGTTAAAATAACACGTTTTAATTTTCTGGCTGTGGTTACGTTACCCGAGATCATACGTTCCGGAAAAACGTTATCCTTAGCCAGAATCCGGTCGGCACTACTATGTGTCGTAACCAACACTTTCAGGTTTCGAATTTGCTGGATTCCGTGATTATCACAATCCACACCGCGACATGGTTTTACTTCTTTTTCATAACTTTCAAGATAAAGCAGTAAGTATTTGTCATCAAAATCGCCAAGTGTTGCCAACGGCTGAAAATTTGTTGTGGCTTCTTCGGCTGTTGCCAGTTCCCAAAGTTGTACGTTCTGCACTCCTAAATTGGTATGAAAAGGCGGATACATTGCTTTACTATTGTCATAAACCCTCCAATGTGTGTATTCTTTATCGGATATGTTTATGTTTTTTAGTTCGCCCATATAGGCGTCGCCACTTAAATCCTGGATTTTACTTTTCTTGTTTAACGTAAGTAAATCTCCATCTGTAGTGATTGCAACACCTTGCGAAAGCTTTATTTTGGTAAGCAGGTTATTTTCGTAAATCGGTTGTGGTTCTAAACCACATACAATCCCTACGCCTTCCAGCATAACCCGGGACAAGCGGTCCTGATCTTCAAAAAAATCCAGGAACTCGTTGAATTGCAGATCCTCTACTCTTTGCCCTTTACTAAATTTTCGGTATTGGGTTGCTATGTTATTTAATTGATAATTGTAATTCATTTTTAATAATTTAAATGGTTTAGCAGCTTTTCACAGGAAGCCATACTGCGGTTATTCTGCATTCCGTTACCGTATGTACAAGTCCCGCAGTATCTGTCCTGATTGTATTCAAGCATGACGCGTTTTATAAATCCTTTAAAGATGTCATTACTTACAACTTTTGCATCCACACCCCGTATCTACATGAGCTGTTTTTTTCTCCAACGTTCCCAAATAGTCCTTGTATTTTGCTATAAAAGCATCGGCAGATTCAGTCATAATAATCCTATCTTCTACGGTATCAAAACAAAAAAGAACCTCTTCATTATTCATTACCATGATTTGTTTTATATCGATAACGGCATCGCTTGTAGTAAGCAAACTATCAACTTCAATGACAGTTCCGTCTTTTTCATATCGTTCGATCAGTTTCATATTATTTCTTTATTTCTCCTGTACAAGGGTTAATAGTCAAGAAGTTATTTTTCGGACAACCGTTATAAATTACCGCACCATCTAATTTTAATGTAGTCCATGCTACACCGCTGTGACAAGAACTGTCTGCACAAACCAATGAGAACGAAATGAATCCGTCGTTAGGCTGGTTTGCCGCAACAATGGCCTGTGCCTCTGTTGCCGAAATGCTATAGGTCCACTTACGCGATCTTCCGGAAGTTTCTCCATCGCCATAAGCCTGTCCCGGCTGAAGTGCTGCACTACCATTATTTAAGTTCACAATGTTACTACCATTAGTCGCATTGCCAAGTGGTATCGAATTTGCCAATAACTTGAATCGGGCCGAGTTACAAGCGTGTCCACCCGGACAAGGTCCTTTGGTATCGTGATACTGAATCGTGACTTCCAGACCGGATAAACATTTCACGGTTGTTTGTCCTGTTATTACAATCGGTTTAAGATCATATTTTTTAGAACAACTGTTCGTGTTCGAAATTGTAATTGTTGGTCTGAAAGTATCTTCCTGACCTGCAACAAGCTTGTACGTATTCTTGATTTTACCATCTGATGGCACTGTACCCGAAGCTTTTTTACCATCGCCAAAATCCATCATATAGGTCAGATTTGCAAGCGCTCCGGTAACTGTAAACGTTACCTCTGCATCCGGAAGATCCGGAACTTCACCGTGAATCGGTTCAGAAGCGGTTACCGTTACATTTGGCAGTGCATGCACGATCATTTTTGCATCCACAGGATCGTCGTTAACGGTAAAGGTGATTGTTTTACCTAAATCGGCCGCTGCCACAAGGCCCGGATCGAAGAAATTCTGACCTGCTGTTTTACTAACGACTTTCACTTCCCGACCTGCAATATTCGCTTTGATGTCGCCATCCAAAGGAATAATCGTAAACGGAATCTTCGCATCATTCTGACATAATTTAGCCGTAGGCAATGCCATAAATACCGGATCTTTTTTGGAACAACACAGGTAAGGCAATGCAAAATCGGCTAAAACGGTATTGTGTTCTTCCGATCTGTAAATCAGATACAAAGTCCCGCCAACCGGTACACCGCCATCATGTTCCAATCCTGATTTCAGGTCAAGGAAATCGCCTAAAAATTCGGTGTCTACCTTTTCTTCTTTGGCCGTTTGTGTTACAATGGAAATCCCCGAATCAGCAATCGCTTTAAAATCGATCGTATTTAATAATTTTAATTGATTATCCAAGCCGGATATTGTTCGCAAGGTTTGCTGTGCATTAACCTGATTACTAATATCACTGGAAATAGCCACTAATTGTGCTCTCAGATCTTTGATTGATATGGTTGTCAACTCTGGTCCCACTGGCAAAACAGGTGTTTCTGGTACAGCCGTTACGTCGCCCGGTGTAACTACGGCAGCAATACCCGCAGCGGCAGTAGCAACAGTAGCTGTAGCAGCAGTAGCCGTTGTAATGGTTCCGCTAAGCGCTCGGGAAGTACTTTTCTCCAGGGATAATCCGGAAACTTTAAATGCCAATCCATATCTATCCCTAAGGGCATTAATATTTTGCATTGCAATGGTATACGGCATCCCGACAAAGCCTTCAATTTTATAAAAATCGTTGTGATCCATATTGTACAGCAACGGATTCCGAATAAAATCGTCGGTTGCCAGATTGGCTTTATGGTAACTTAAGTTATAGGTTTCCTTATAATTTTTCGTTTTTTCGAAATTCCATTTTTCTAACAGATCCAGATCTACATTATAATAAAACGGAATGGCTTTTTCACTTAGCGCAACACCTGTGTTAGACGGTGTGATAACGATCGGCCCTTTAAACGATTGGAATTTTTTAAGTTTTAGCGTAAAACGGTTCGCCAATGAAATCAATTTTTCTTTGTTTTCATCTTCATGGGTATTGATTGGCGCACTATAAAAATCATGACGGTATGACGTATGATCTCCCTGATTTAGCGGAGCGCCAAGAGGTCCTAATAAAAGGTGCTTTTGAAACGCGTTAATATCCGGACAACATTCGGATTTAAGGTGCAATACCAATCCTTTGATTTCGTTGTATGTATCCACTAAATCTTTTAACAGGTCATAGCGATACTGATAATCGTATGAAGCCGTATTTAATGCCTGATCCAGTTTATCTCTCAGGTTTAATCCACCAAAGTCCATGGTAATATCAAACATATCCGCAATGAGATTAAAACTAAAATCCAAATCGGTAATCAGCGTACCACTCTGAATGGCATTCTGGAATTTTGTACGTAACGCCAATTCCGTTGTCACATTTCTATCCAGAATTACCCTTGGAACTTCAACGTTTCTTAACTGTTCATAAAGTAATTCGTAGTTATTGTACTGTTGATAAATACTGTCATATCCATTACTGTTAAGTGCATAGAAATCCATGTCGCTTCTGTTCGCCAAAAGCACTTTAAGATCAGACACCTGTTCTGCTCCATTATTGTCGCAATCGACATCCTGACAAGGTGATTCTTCATTAGAATAGCTTTCCAGATATAGAATTACGATTTTATTGCGCACTTCCTGTTGCAGTGCTGATACAGGACGAAAGGAATCGGCTATGGCTCCTTTTGCTATCAGATCCTCATAGTCGGCCTGGGTAAACAATTCCAATAGCGGCATTTGTGTATTTCCGCTATAGAAATGCGGATATTTGTAAGGATCCAAATAGGCTCTATAGTATGCATATTTTGTTTCGGCATCGTCTATTTTAACCTCTTTAGATTTAGATCCGGGAATATTTTTACGCAACGTAATCAGGTCTCCATCTGTGGTAACACCCACACCTTGCGAAATTGTAATAAATTGAAATTGCTGCTGATACTGCTGCTGGTCCGGGTTTACGACTGCGATTCGTGCCGCAGTATTCGCCATAAAGCCGGTTTCAAAACCGCAACCGACTCCAACACCATTTAGCCTGGTTCTTGATAAACGATCCTGATCTTCAAAATAATCAATAAATTCATTCAATTGCCCTTCGGTTAACGCCTGATTTACGTTGAACTTTCTATACTGGGTCGTGATATTATCTAATTTAGTGTTCATTCTTTTTCTGTTTTATATGTTTGATTGTCCTAGTATGATTTTTCCATCCAGACTGTCGTTATCGTCCACGGCACAGTCTAACAGCCTTCCCGGCTTATAGATATTATTTAAGTTGGTTAGTGCATCCAGTAACGCTTTGGTACTGCTTCCCAAACTGCTAATATTATTTCGTGCTTTATCGAGAAGGAATTTTTTATAGGTTCTTTCGAAATCCGACAGATCACCCATCGCGGTTTCGACCTCACCCTGTCTGTCACCAACCCAACAAATTTTTGCTAAAACGTGTGCCGGAAGTTCTTGTCGGATAACCGTTTCGGCATAACGTCTGAAATCATAATCTGAAAAACGATACGCATATCCGGAAAGCACTACGCTGACACGGTAGGAATACGGATCAAAAATATCGTTCTCACAACCATCTTCGCAGGTAGTCATAAAGGCATCCGGATCGGCAGCTCCAGAGCCGCCATCGCCATCATACATCACGATAAAAGTGTCTTCAATAGCCATACAACCAATACCGCCCATCAAATCATAATTTTTAACCGATGGTTTTAACAACATGTGTTCTACCAGGAAAAGCCCTTCTTCGGTGAAGCGATATTTGAAATAATCTACCAGATTAAGGATTCCCTCTTTTAAGGCATCCTGTGACGTATACGGGTTTGTTTTCTTATGGGATGCGATAACTACAGCCGCTTCGGAATCGTCTACAATTTCCAGATAGAAATTTTCCATCTCCGATTTACGGATGATGATGTTTCCAATACGTTCGTTTCCATTAAAAGTGGTTTCCAGCTTGTTTTCAAGATCTTCCTGATCAATCTGAATAACCTGATAAACGGCTTCGTTTAACGTTTGTGTAGCGCCATACTCAATCTTGAAGCTTTTAACACCACTCAGAATAATGGCATTATCGGCATCCTTAATACGCCATTTAAAGGCCGGGGCTCCGTTTTCTGTGATTTCGATAATCTGAACAGGCGAATTGGACACATTTCGGTGCTTGTAATCTTTCATTCCCAACAATCGCGCAATTCTTTTTTGTACTCCGGAAACGTTACTGGTATTCCACAAATCGGTATCGGCAGTCAGGGTATAATTATGTCCCAATCCTCTATCGGTACTCAATGTGCTGTACTCGCTCAGGAAAACTTCTTTGTTTCGCAATACAATTTCATCAGTAGACACTCCGTAAAGTGTTTTCATCAGGAAGGTATAATCACTGAATGTTTCTGCAAACCGGGCAGTCAGGTGATCCAGAATCTTGTTTCTTCGTTCTACACTATTGTCCAGTTCTTCATATAAAGCATCGGTAAGCTTATCGTCGTCGTTAGTTACATAATTCTTTACCAGATTTTCAAAACCATTGATTCCTTTAAGCGCCTGTGTAAAATAGGTTCTTTTCAGCGTACCGTTAACACTCAATATTTCTTTTACTTTTTCAAGATGTTTGAAATAACTGGCCAGTACTTTATCGAAAAACAGCAAATACCCTTGTAACTGCTTGGCAAGTGCTTCTCTTTCCACACCCGGATTTCCAATAATTCCGGATGTTCCCACACCATAGGTATCCGGGAATTCATTTAAAATAGAGGCATAATTCCCCAGGTCATAGGCCGTTCCCGTAGGGATTTCCAATGTTTTGTTTAACCGCGCATCTACTCTAAGTGCTTCCTGCTCCTCACGGAATGTTTTCTGGTATTCGGCTACTTTTTTACGATTGATATTTAACGGTAGCGATCCTTTGGAATAGCTAAAAGAACTTAGATCACACAATACCGGTTTTCTTCCTTCTCCGATACAGATCACCCATTCATCACTTTGTTGTAAAGTACCGTCACATCCGGCGATAGAAATTTCTTTAATTTCCTGAACGCCTTCAACCTTCATAATCTCACTGATAATATCGGACAGCCGTACTTCTTTTCTTAGCTGACTGTTTTTAAGTTCTTCCGTATCGATAAAACCATTATCCAAAAGCGGTCCGTCAAAAATCTGATCGGTCGTATATCCTTTGTCAAGCATTTGCTTTAAGGAATAGAAGTGCACTTCCGGCGACAGGTAATTGTTAATGCTTCGCAACACTTTTGCGTGTACGAGTTCTTCGTCGGCTTTGTTTGTAACACCAATCCGGGCACAAACCGCAATACTTTGCGTTTCAACTTCCCTGATATCAACTAAATCCTCACAAAGGCTTCTGTTTGCATGATAACGTTCCAGAATTTTTATTCTGGTGTTCGATCTGTCGCAAACATCGGTTGTGTCTTCTCCTTCAAGGTCATCACCATATTCTACATAAAGATCATAAAGTCCCTTTACGTCGAAGCTTTTTGTTTCAGTTACGCCTAAATCGTTCGGGTTTAACGCCAGTTTTGTTGACTTACAATCGGCATAAACCAATTCCACCCTAGGACGCCACCAGCAGTTTTTTACAGCTCTGCTACTGCCCGATTTTAAACCAACATCGATAAATAATTTTCGGTAATCCAGCTCATTCAATGGTCTTGACGGCAGAATTTCGGTAGCTTTAATAAATTGGTTTTCAATATTTTTATCCGGATCTTCAGAAGATAAAATATCTTCCGTATTAAGGTTCATTCGCATGCCCAGATCGGTAATGGCATAACTTAACACTTCCAAAGTAGTGATCCCAGGATCATGAGAATTATAATCTGTCCAGAGTTTACTACCCAGTTCTTCTATGTATTTAATACCTGTCTTTCGTAGGAACTGAAAATCTAACTGGTCTTCCGTTTCAACTTTTTTAGGTATACTAATATGACTATTTTCTGACATAATTATCTGTTTTTTATCTATTTGTTTTGTTTAAATACATACCTGTTTTGCAATAGTCACAGCATGTTGTTTTGCGGATACTAATATGGATTTCGGATCTACTTCGATTAAATATTTCGTCTGTATTTCACCATTAATCATTACCTGTAAACTGTCGATATAGTCAACATAATAAAGTTGCTCCAAATAATTAATCAACTGATTTACATTGAGTTTCATATTAAAAGAAACTACGTCAGAATCTCCGAAAGCCCAGGGCGATATAAATTTTTTAATATCTTCGTCCAGTTGCTTGCTATAAAATGCCTCATCATATTCGTTAAAGAATTTCGCTTCTATTTCTACAGTGGCTTCCTGATAGTTTGGATTGATAACATGGGTTTTAACATGCATTGAATTTAATCCATTAACATAGTTTTGAATCTTGTTCAAACTGGCACGACTTATTCGTGGCTGGTAAATGTCGAATGCATTTTTATTTTTGGTATTCGGAATCACAACCAGTGTCACATGACCAGGAGCCATAAATGATTTTTCGGAAGTATGGTTCAAACATTTCACCATAAAAACGTCTGGGAATTCCTGCAAAATAAGTTGCTCATAATCCCATTGTGTAATCGCTCTGTTTTTGTGTCGTAATCGTTCGCTAACACGTCTGTAGAAGGCCGCATCGGTTTCCTTATATTTTCCGTCGAAAGAATTATAGGGCTGACTTACTGATTTGATCTGCGGTACTCTTGTAATTAGTTTTGCGATGGTTCCCGCTTCCAGTCCGTGATCCAGGTGGGTCAAATCATTGTCCTGATTCTGAAAAGTAGCCAGGACAGCTTGTGTATAAATTCCCTGAATTTTACATACGGCGTCATAGCTTGTTTTTGTTTTAGCTCTGATCCATATCCCTTTTTTCTCAAATAAGGTTGTGTTTATATCAATATCCTTCGGAATCTTAAATTTCAGGATTCCGGATTCCAGGAATCGTTTCGTCTCGTTTGTCAGGATATTGTTTCTAAGACTTATCCATGTATTCTTAGAAAGGATATCCCATTCAATATTTTCATTGTTCTCAAAGGTATCGGCCAAAGTGTTTTCACTTCCTTCCAAAGCCTGGATTAGCAAGGATACCGTTTCACTTGGATTGGCATCCAGGCAGATAAACAATTCACCTCCAGCTTCGTGAATCGGTACAATACTATTGGCAGACATTTCTTTTTCAACCTGACCAAATGCATCTTCATAAAACAATGTTACTTCTTTGTTCTTTGCTGATTTCACACTGTTTGCCAGAATACTTCGGCTCGGAGAAATGCTTTCAATGTTTAATGATTTTACATTCTTTGCCAGAATATTTTGGCTCGCAAAAGCGCTTTTTGTATTTAATGCTTTTACATTCTTTACCAGAATATTTCGGCCCGTATAAGCACTTTCTGAAGCCGAATAGTTCAATTCGACATTTTCGGTCACTGGGATATACGGTTCATTCGGGATCAGGATGTTTGTTTCGCCGCTGGTTAATGCCAGTGTGTATAATTTTGGATATACATCCTGTAATGCCGATTGTTTTAAGGTTAACCGGATCGACTCGGAAGTTCCCGCAACAGGACTGGCGTTTTTGATCGAAAAATACGTTTGATAACCGGTTTCCGTTTTTTGGTACAACTGGATGTCTGTCGCTTTTATAGCCCATCCTTCTTTTTCTAAAAGAGAAGCATTCGCTTTAAAATGATCGTCTTGAACAACAACAGAACTCTTCATTTTAGCAGCGCTAAAAGTATTTTTCGAAACAACAACATTGGGCTTAATCGTATAGCCTTCATAAAGATCTTTTATCGATGTTGGTGTGTTTTTCCAATTGATTGTAATGGATGCTTTATCCCATTTTTTAGCAAACATCTCCGGATATTTAATATAAAAATTAGATCCTGTTACCGGTTGTCCTGTAAATGGGAAATAATCTTTTTCCGGATTTAGCGTACTGCTATCGTTTTCAATCAAAATGGATTTTACTCCTTTTACATCAACGGCAATGTCTACATTCTGGATTTCTTTTTCCGCCAGTGCCTCATAAAGTTCATAGTACTTGTTTCCTTCGATCATAAATCGTGCAATGGCAAAATTGGTCAGGAATGTTCCGCCCAATATTTCTTTATTGTAGTTTACTACGGCTGGGAAATTTTTCGTCAGCGTAAAGGATAACTGTAGATTTTTAGCATCGTTGTTAAGACATTTTATTGCACTACCAGACACCCATTCTTTTTCACCACTGTAAAACAATTTGATATTGTTTTCGATTTCATTAGGCTTTAAAGCCGCTAATCTTGAGGTTCCGTTATTTCGGAAGCTGATCGTAACGGTTACGGTACGTTCGCCTTCTTTTAAGCTTAGCAATGAGGAAGCGATTGAAAAGCCCAGTTTGGCGTTTTCAAGTTCTTTAAAGTCCGATTTTTCCGGCTTGGATTCGTCCGAATTGTATCCGAAAGGCCACCAATAATTACTGGTTTCCGTTAGTTTTTCGGCTATTCCGTCTAAGGTATTAACCGCACGGGCTATTTTTAGTTCTTTTTTTGTTTTATCGTTTAAAAAGCTTTTCAGTCCGACCACTTTTGCCTGGCTGGCAATAAGTTCTTTTTCGGTTTTAAAAACACGTTTTTTACCTGTTGCATCTTTTTTAGCGTCAAGTAAGGTACCTTCCGGCACTCTTTCCTGGATTGCTTTTTTGGCTAATTCGAAAATCACATAAACCTTATCCGATTTGGCATCTTGTTTTTCGATCTGAAGAATTTCATTGTAATAGAAATCCAGATGTCTCTGGGTAAGGTTATTAAGTGCCTTTTTCGAAAAATCCATCAACTTAATAAAGCAGATAAATAAAGTCAGGTGAGGCGTAAGACTTCCGTCTTTCTCAAATTGAGCGACAAGTTCTGTAACCTCTTTTTTCAGGCTTTTATAAGCAACACTTTCCCTACGCGGAATGGAATAATCATCGGCACCTAAAAAAAAGCCTTCCCAGCTTCCGTTAGGTGTTGTTGCATCATTTTTATCAAAATAATTTACATGATTGGCAAAATTGTTTGCAAAGAGTAGCCAATCAAACAAATCGAAATCGTGCAATTCAAGATTACTGGGATCAAGTTCTGTTAAAAAGCGTTGCATTTGTGATTTTCCGTCACGATAATGCGAAAATGTATCTATTTTTTTCATTTGTTTATATTTAATTTTCTATGGTCAGCTGCAATACTTGATGTAAACTATTCTGGCAAAATCGAATCGGGTTACAGTAATTACAAGTCGTTTAGATTGCTGTGGCTTCTCCTTTATAAAAAGGGAAAACAACATTGCTTCTCGTATTGGTATTTCTTACTTCATAATCGATATGTATCAACACCTGTCCTTCCAGTTCTTCTGTAGTATCAATTTCAATACTGATAATATTGATCCGGGGTTCGTGGTACAAGATGGCGCGTTCAATAATACCTTTCATTTGTGTGATTAGTGTTAGTTCCAGGGGCTTAAAAAGCATTTCCTGTAAATCACAGCCATAGTTTGGAAACATGACACGTTCTCCTGGTCGCGTAGACAAAAGGATTATTAAACTGTTATTGATATCTTCAACATCAGTAGTCATCGTCACGCTTCCTTCTGCTTTATTAAACTCAGGCGGAAAGCTCCAACCTATTCCTAAAAAATCTGTATTTATTTTCATACTGTTCTTTATATTTTTTTTATTGTAATAGTTTATCGGTAATATGATGCCTTTGTTTACCGCGGTGTGGTTATGGATGTTTCAGTTTTCAGGCCAGGCCGAATACGGGTAGCAAAGCCATTACTGAGTTTAAATATCATTGTGCAGCATTATCCACCAATTAACACGGTGGGCAGACCAGCCGATATGACACCTCCATGTGCTGTGGTATCGCCTTGTCTTGCTGCCGGTTTTCCGCCTATTAAAACGGTCGATGATCCGGCGGCTATCGTATCGGGTGGACCGGTACAGATTGCTTTGTCGCCTACTCTTGCTGCGGGCATTCCGCCAATTAATACTGTCGGTTCGCCGGCCGGCAATATAGGTCCGCCTACATGAGGTACATTTCCGGTAACCATCGGGCAGGTATGCATATCTGTAATTCGTGCTGCTGGTTTCATATATTGTTATTTATAATTTTTTCAGATCGTAAGGCATCGCTTCCTTTGCATTTCTTTTTTCGTCATCGCGATCCTTATCGCTTTTTAGTTGATTTTTACCTGAGAGCCTTTAACTACGGTTACCGCTCCTGAGGACACTTCCGAACCGGAGCTTCCTTCGGCTTTAAACTGTGCGCTGGCTTTCAGTTTTACATTGGTTCCTTCGATGCTGACATCTCCGGAGGCTTTAATTTTAATATCTCCCGCACTTTCCATCGTAATACCATCACTCTTAAAGGTGAGTATGTTCGAATGTTCATCTTCAATCTTTATAATATCGGCATCTTCGTCTAAAATCACTTTCTTACCAGCCGGTGTTTCAAGTGTGTAGGAAATTTTATCATCATTGAAAATCATTTTCATTTCACTTCGGGTCACGAATCCTTTTTCATGATTGTCATCGGTGGCTGTTATCGGTGCCGGTTTGGCACTGCTGTGCAACATTCCCAGGACTACGGCATCGTTCGGATCGTCGTTTATGAAACCAATAATAACCTCATCGCCAATTTCCGGTCTGAAAAAAGAGCCTCTGTTTTCTCCGGCATCAAGTGTTGCTACACGACACCAGATTCCTTCTTCTTCATTGTTTATAATTGGTATTTGTACCAGGATTCGATCTTCTCCATCCGGATCCGATTCCAATTGTGATACCACTCCAACATGCAAACCACTAATGGCCGGCATGATTCCGGATCCCGGCATTTCGCTCACTTCATAGGTTTCTGAGAACCACGTTGGTGTTAATCCAAATTGTGCGGTCACCAACCAGTTTCCTTCTGCAACTTCATGGCGTACGCCTGTGACATAAATGGTACCGTTAAATCGGTTTCCTAAGCCTTCTAATTTTAATAAGACGCCTGGTTTTACTTTTGAAATCCCCTGAAACTTTACTGTTCCGCGTGTTTTCGCTAATTGCTGAAAAACGGCTTTGGCATCGCCCCAGTCCTGTAGTTCTTCCTGGGTTATCTTACCTCCGTGTCGCAATTGCAGGTCTTCAATTCCGAAAACAGCAGCCAGATCACCTGGCGAAAGGTCACCATTGAGTGCAATTGCAGGATCCTGCGCTTCTGCTTCTACGATTTCCTGATCGGTATAACTCCACGAAGTAGCCGTGATTTTACTAAACTGATTTCTGGCGTCGATTTCTCCGTCAAATTCATGAACAGAAGAACCAAAGGCTACGGTTTCTACCGTTTCGCCGCTCACTTTCGGTTTGGCTACTTTGATGGTGCCGTCGTCTACAAAACAAAGTTTCCCATTGGCCTGTGCCCGGGTTACCATAAAATCCCAATCGGACGCACGGTATTGCACCAATTCCTTATGTGATTTTGCTGTAGCTTCAACATCGGCAGTAGCACCACTATTTCCGATCAGCTCTTCGATAATATCGCTGTCCTTACTTTCGTAGAAATACTTGCTTTTTCTTCCCAAAGTCATCTTGACGGCTTTGTCTTTACACTCCACAATCAGGTAAGTCGATCCGTTTTTAACTTTTAAGTTATGTTTTACCACAACTCCTTTAAAAAGGGTGTCTTCTTTGGAATGGTATCCAACCGTAATTTCAATTTCCTTTCCCGGAATCAGTAAATTTTCACTACTTAGTTTAAAGTTCTGATCCGGAGCACTTCCATCTAAAATAACAATGCGGGCATGTGGAATCCTGTTCACTTCTTTTTCTACCACAATACTTTTTACGCCGTATTGAACGGGCAGTTCTGTGCCTCCGGACATCACTTTATAGGTTACCAGGTCGGGAGTTTTTGCTGTTTGTATGTAGCCGCTATTATTCATCTTATGATATTTTTGCTATAGGTGGAAAGAATAATTCTTGTCCGGGAGTTAATTGCCTGAAATCGATAATACCGTTTACTTTGGCGACTTCTAAATAGTATTTGGAATCACCATAAATTCTTTCGGTCATCAAAGGCAGTGTGTCACCATCTACTACCGTTCGTTTATGGGTAAGATCGGGCGAGTTTAGTTTATCTGTTTTTGCAGCGAGTTCCGGGCTAATGGATTCTGTGAATTTTGCTTTTCCGATTGCCCGTAACGGTTTTCCTTCATTATTGAATAATTTATATTCGATGGTAAACTCCGACAGAAATCCCAGAAATTCAAAATCACCCCAGTTTATAATAACATTATAGGGTTTGTGAATCCTTCCTTCAAGTTGCCCTGTAGCCTTATAAAAATCTTTTATCTGTTTTGACACTGCAGCCGCTGCGAATGCTGATCCCTGACCCGCTTTTTGCGCCGCGCTACTAAGTGCTTTAGTTACGGCATTTGCTTCTGATACTCCTGTGCCATCAAAAAGAAAATCTAATTGTAAATCAGACGGAACCGAATTGGTATATTTCAAATCTGCTTTAGAAGTACCCATTGCCTGATCTGAAGCAAAATTTGATTTATAGGTCATGGAAAAACCCGCAGGATTGATAAACGCTTTAAAAGCCCCCATTAAGATCCTGGTTTCATAGTTTGAATCTTTATAGGTTCCAATCGTTAATTTTTGAATTGATCCTCCCATTATCTTTCTTTTTTACGTTGTTCAATAGTTACTATTTGTTCTACGCTTTCGCTGATTGCCCGCATGATTCCTTCCTTGTCTACCGATGTGGCAGTTGTTGTACCGGATGCATTTTCGTCCACATTTATCTTAATATGGAGTTCTTTTATTTCTATTGGCATTTCGTTTGCTTTTAATGGATTAGTAAACGCTTTAAATACTGACAATAAGCACTTTAAAGCGCTATTTATTAAAAAACCAAACACATAAAGCGTCCGTTCAGGTTGATTTTAACAATCAAACTGTCGCCTTTTTTTAAAAAGATTTAGTTAAGATTTTACCTTTAACTAATACACTTTATGTGTTTAGTTTTGCTATTCAAATTACAAGCTTAGACCGCTTGCTTAAGGTATTGTGTAATATCTATATTTGAGTTCTATTGTTTCAATAGCCAGTTTGCTTTCTTCGGCGTTAAATTCGGACACATCCCATTTTACCGGATATGCGCCTACAACATTCCAAGACATCGATGGTGCTGTTGAATCTGTTCCACCTGAAAGCGTAATGACTAAATCTTTGGGGGCGAACTCGAATCGTTCCATGGCAGCTCTACACCATTCAATCAATCCGGAGTCTTCTACAAGCCCACGCTTTAAAACTAAATTAGGGTATTTTGGACGCAGTGGAAGTTGATGAACAAATCGGTTCTCACCTCCTTCTGCATACTCCTCAGTTCCAATTTCTGTAGATAATCCAGATACAGATTGAAATCTGGAGTCAATACCCTCTGATGCTACTCCGCTAACTGTAAACGAAAAGCTTGTTGGAGGATATAAGCCTGCCATGACTAGTTATTTTCAATAGTTAATCCTTCGTGAGCGATCTCTAACGTTTCGATAGCAACTTCACTTGCATCGGCTTTCAAATCGGTAGCCTGTAATTTAACAGGGAATGCGTTTTTCACTTTCCAGGTAATGGCCGGTGCTCCGGTTTCGTCTAAAAGTGAAATCGTAACCGAACGACGCTCTACTGTATTCAGGTTGATGGTGTTTAACCAGGTAAAGTACTCGTTATCTCCTTTGAAAGAACCACGTTTTAATGTGATGTTTGAGAATTTTCTAAGTCCCGGCATTTTGATTTTACTGAAGTCCGGGCTGGCTCCGTGTCTGTATTCCGTAACGTCTGTTTCAACTTGCATTCCGGTAACTTCCGTGAAACCTAATTTTGTTCCACCCCAATCAACTTCGAAGGAAAACTTTGCTAATGGATATTCATTCATAATTTTTTGTATTTAATTGTTATCTATTTTTTATGCTTCTTGTAATTTGTGTGAAAAGCGTAACACGATAAATTCTGCAGGACGAACTGCCGCCATACCGATTTCAACGATCATTCTACCTTCTAAAATATCCTGAGCCGACATCGTTTCGTTTAAACCAACGCTTACGTAGTAGGCTTGTTCCGGAGTACTTCCGGCTAATGCACCACTCATCCATTGTTGGTTAAGGAAATTTTCGATCATCGCTTTTACACGTGTCCATGTTTTAGCATCGTTAGCATCAAATACAAAACGTTCTGTAGCATTTTTAACTGATTCTTCAACCATGTTAAAGAAACGACGTACAGATACATATCTCCATTCGTTGCTGTTTCCGTCTAAAGTTCTGGCACCCCAAACTAAAGTACCTTTACCAGTGAATGTACGGATCGCATTGATTGATTTTCCAGCTTTGGCATCAACGTTTAAGCTTTCCTGTTGTTTATGAGAAATTTTCTCAACCGGAGCAACTACATAGTTAAGACCAATGTTTGCCGGTGCTTTCCATACTCCGGAAGTACTGTCAACTTTTGCATATACTCCAGCGATTGCTGAAGACGGTGCTAAAACGATACGTTGTGCAGCAATTGCTTTTTTCGCCTGGTTGTATAAAGCAGAGTTATTTCCTTTTAATGCACTAAGAAGTACCGGTGCATTCGTTACAGCTTGTGTTGATCCGTTTGGAAGTGTGATTTTATAGCTAGAAATTGTAACATCTTCGTCTTTATAATTGTAGCTCAAAACCGTTTCTAATTTTGGGTGGTAGGCTGCTCCAT
Organism: Flavobacterium sp. UBA4197; assembly: GCF_002379575.1. Classification (NCBI taxonomy): domain Bacteria; kingdom Pseudomonadati; phylum Bacteroidota; class Flavobacteriia; order Flavobacteriales; family Flavobacteriaceae; genus Flavobacterium; species Flavobacterium sp. UBA4197. Next base: position 10,107 of record NZ_DFUB01000019.1, on the reverse strand, counting down.
ATTTTAAACCAGGTGCTTCCACTCCAGTTCTGAAAAGTTCAAGATCACCAATTACATCCATAATCACAAAACGGTCACCCATTTTTTCTGCATGGTTTAATGCGCTGATGTATAAAGAATAGACCTCACTTTGTAATAAAGCTTCAGCTTCCGTGAACATTACTAATGTTGGTTCATCCTCTTTTTCCAACAGGTCTAATCCAGCTATCAATTCATTAAATTTTACTTCATTTACTGTAGTACCAGTTTTATAATGATTTACAGCAACGATATAACAAGGACCACCACCATTTGCAAAATACATTTGCAAAGCGTAGTACAATTTAAAATCACTTAAACTGGCTGCAGTTACAGTTGCTGTAGCTACTCCATCAAGGACATCTAATGTAATTGCTTGTTTTTCAAATTCGGCACCTCCAAAAAGTGTTTCATACTCCATTAAGGAAGAAATTCTTGTTGGCTCTCCTTTTGGTCCTTTTTGAGTATATCCAATAAAAGCCGGAATAGCTGTTTCTACTTGTGCCACTGATGGTGGGAATTTTACAATTTCCTCTACGTAAACCCCTGGTGTTTTGTAATTCATGTGTTTTAATTTAAAAGTTATTTATTAATTGTTTTCGATTGTTAATCCTTCGTGAGCGATTTCTAAAGTTTCAATTGCAACTTCACTTGCATCGGCTTTCAAATCGGTAGCCTGTAATTTAACAGGGAATGCGTTTTTCACTTTCCAGGTAATTGCCGGTGCTCCGGTTTCGTCTAAAAGTGAAATTGTAACCGAACGGCGCTCTACTGTATTCAGGTTAATACTGTTTAACCAGGTAAAATACTCGTTGTCTCCTTTGAAAGAACCACGTTTTAACGTGATGTTCGAGAATTTTCTAAGTCCCGGCATTTTGATTTTACTGAAGTCCGGGCTGGCTCCGTGTCTGTATTCCGTAACGTCAGTTTCAATCTGCATTCCGGTAACCTCCGTGAAACCTAATTTTGTTCCACCCCAATCAACTTCGAAGGAAAACTTCGCTAATGGATATTCATTCATAATTTGCTGTATTTAATTGTTATCTATTTTTTATGATTCTTGTATTTTGTGTGAAAAGTTCAACACAATAAATTCTGCAGGGCGAACTGCCGCCATACCGATTTCAATATTCATTCTGCCTTCCAGTACATCTTGTGCCGTTGTTGTTTCTTTACCAACGATAACGTAATAGGCTTGTTCCGGAGTTGTTCCCGCTAAGGCACCACTCATCCATAACTGGTTCAGGTAGTTTTCGATCATGGCTTTCGCTTTTACCCAGGTATTCGCGTCATTGGTTTCAAAAACGAATCGCTGCATTGCATTTTGAACTGATTTTTCGATCATATCAAAAAGACGACGAACCGAGATATATTTCCATTCGGTGTTTTCCGAGTCGAAAGTTCTTGCACCCCAAACCAGATTTCCTTTACCGGTGAACGTACGGATTGCATTAACCGATTTTCCGCTTGGATTTACGTTTAAGCTTTCCTGCTCTTTGTCTGAAATTTTTTCGGTTGGAGCGATTACATAGTTAAGTCCCAAATTCGCCGGTGATTTCCAAACCCCTTGTGTACCATCAACTTTAGCATATACTCCAGCCATAGTTGAAGACGGAGGTAATACCACGTTTAGTTCAGCGATTACTTTTTTAATCTGATTGTATAAAGCGGAATTTGTCGTTTTTAACGCATCCAGTTTTAATCCGTTTGCATCGCCTTTTTTATCCTCAGCTCCTTCTACCGCAGTTTTCAAGGCAGCTAGAATTCCAATAATAGCTTCATCGTCAGCTGTTCCGCTTTTCAAGTACTGTAAATACGTTTGAGCATCCACCAACGAAACTTTACTATCGGCCGTAACATTTACATTTTCTACGATAGCAATAGCACTCTTTATAATATCGATAAGCTCTTTTGTATCAGCAGGTTCCTCAGGAGTTGCATCTTCCAGTTCCGCCGAAGCCAGGCTGCTTAATGCACCCAAATCGGCCGCAGCATCAGCGAAGAAATTCCCCGGAGCATTGGCTAACTGCAATCCGGCATGATCGATTACAGCTTTTTCATCGAAACTGTAGTTCAATACGGTCTTCAAATGTGGAAAATAGGCTGCAGCATGCATTGTCGTCGCGATTTTGTGACGAAGATATCCAACCGTATCAAGAGGCGAATCAGCACCAGCAACCGGTTCTTTCGTTTTTGATTCACCACGGAATGTATCCATGATCAGGAATCTGTTTTTTAAGTCATCAGCCTGAACTAATGCATCCTGATAAATTGCATAAAATTCTTCCTGCTGTGTTAATGATGTTGCATCAGGAAAAACAACAATTGTTGATTCTTCCTGCAAAGCAGAAGCATCCAGACCTAACTTCAGATCACTTTTGTTTACACCGCCGTCATAACCGCCTACAGAAACGATATAACACGGACCACCACCATTTGCAAAATACATTTGCAGGGAATAGTACATTAGGAACTTTACATTCGGTTTTACAAGGGTCAAGCCTTGGTCTTCAGTATCTTTTAATTGGATACTTTCTTTTTTCGCTTTTCCAAAGTACGTTTCATAGTCCATCAAAGAACTAATCTTTGTAGGCACCATTTTCAAGGTCTTTTTGTTTTTGTCAAGCGCTGTTTCAGTATAGCCGATAAATGACGGTACTGCCGTTTCTACCTGAGCTACAGATGGTGGAAATTTTGGGATTTCCTCTATAAAAACGCCCGGAGTTTTAAATTCTGACATGTTTTAAAAATTTAGGTTAATAATAATTTTCTTAGATTTTTTTTTCTTTTCTTAGGATATCGATATCTTCGATTACTTCCGGATAGGTTTCTCCGGTTTTTTGGATTTTCACAATGCTTATTTTGTATAAAGCAGACGGAATTACTTTACCACCAAGCAATCCCCATACATAACTTAGCTGATCAAAAGGAAGCGGGTGTAATTGTAATTTAACACTGAATCCCTTTGTTTCATTAACAAATGTTTTCTGAGTATGGAAGGTTTCAATAACTTTAGAAATATTTCGAAGTGCGATTTCATAATTGTCACGGTTTGCCGCAACCATTACATACAGGTTCAGATAAGCTGTCGGATTCTTTTTCTTATACCCCTTAGGTATAGAAGATCCCTCAGGATAAATGGGTTCATATCTTGATGTATTTTTTAATACCGATTCTTCTTCTGCGCTCAACAATGTAATGACCACCTTATTGCCAATCGCTGTCGCATCATTATCTTCTTTTGCTATACTATCAATTACGATGTCTACCGGTTCCTGAACCGGATACTCCGGATCCGGAAGATTTAGTTCATGATCCAGCGTGTCACTTAATGCTTTTAATACTTTATAAATCATAATTTTCTATTGTTGATTATCACGATGCAAACATACAATCACCCCTTTCGAAAAAACGAATATTTTGCCCCCTCAAAACTGTCTTTGCAGTAAGTCGTTTTTCCGGGCAATTGTGGAACTCAATAAAAAACAATTCATAACACACTGATATAATGCTATTTAAAAACGATTATATTACCTGAAATTTTAGACTCTTTTAAGGTGCTGATCCCGCAACAAGCCAGCCATTAAAAAGGCAATTCGCACCAATAAAAATCAAAAAACTCTTTTCGCAATATTCAAACAGAAAAAAACAAGGGCGATATTAACAATACAAACAAAAAAAAGAGTCTGTAAAATCCATTAATGAACCATTTTTTACAAACTTCATCGCACTTAAGTCAAAAAACAAACTCGTTTACCTCCTCTTTTCAAAAAAAAGAACACCCGAACCGACGATTATAGTTTCTCCCTGTATTCACGCCTATTGCAAAAGATTCAGCCTTAGTACAAACCCCTGTTTCAAATTCCAATCTACTGCAAAGACAGAATCCAGACGACTAATAACTAGCCTGATGCAATCACTTCTAATAATTTTGGCAGTATAATTTTAATACTAAACCCGATGAATTTTAAAAATCTTTTCCACAAACGCAATGAGATTGCGGATGGTCATTTTAATGAGTTTCGTTCCAAAATCGGATTCGCAAATGAAAGCGACGAGCACATTTTTTCGAAAAGGGAAACCATCTGTAATGCCTGCCCTTTAAAAAACGGCAACAGTTGTGACACGCAACGATGGATCCATCCCTTGACTTTTGAAGTTTCAAATATGCCTCAGGAAGGTTTTATAAGAGGCTGTGGCTGCAGGCTAAGTGCCAAGCAAAAGTCAAAATACAGCCGTTGTCCGGCCGACTTTTGGGGAGGAGAATTTGAATAATTACAAGTAGCTGATTTATAAAATAAATTTACTGTGGAACAAACCCATATTATACATAAAGTTGTCATTGAAGTTTCGGTTAACAACAGGAAAAAGGCGTATGAGATAAAAGACGATATCAGTAGCTTTTTGACTATGACTGTTTTTCCAAAACTTGAAAAACATCTTAACACTGTACAAGCCCGAATACCGGCTCATACCTTACAGATTTCACGATTGGCTGTCGAGATCAATCATCGTGAATCATCATTAAATACCACATTAAAAAACGACATTATAACATCGTTCAAGAAAGAACTTGGTGAAATAATAAAAAAAGGATCGGGTCAGCATCTAAGTCAGCGACAAAATCAAAGCTCAAATGAGCGTTACAACCAACAATACAGCAAAACTCAGCGTAACGACCAAAACCAGAATCAGCCTGAAGGACAACATCAAGGTTATGAGCAAAGTCAGAGCGATACACAAGGTCGGAACGACCGGCAAAACCAAAGTCCTGGACAAAACCAAAGCCAAAATCACGGGCAAATTCAGAACCAGAACCAAGCTCAGAACCAAAATCAAAACCAGAATCAGGATCAGAATCAGCTACCAAACCAAGGTCATAGCCAAAGTTCGCGTAACGGACAAAATCAGCGTAATGAACAAAATCAGCATCCCAGCCAAAATCCGCGCTACAGGCAAAATCATGACCAAAATCCGCATTATGGTTATGATCATGGCTACGACCAAAATCAATATCATGATCCAAATCAGTATTATGATGCTACAGAAAATCCCGAAATCCATTTTCTGGGAGAAACCGAAAAATTGCTACTCACCTTTATTCATTTTATAGAAAAAGGTACTATGCCCTGGTGGAATGCCAATAAAACATCGGCCGCTATTTTTGAATCCGTCCCGTTCAAAAAAATTATTTCCGAAAAAGCTTTTGCAGCCAAAATTGTAGCCAGCCTGAAAAAACCAAAAGTACGGGAACGCATTGTCAATCAGTTTACCGATGCCCAGATAGCACAAATCTGTTTGGCAGTTATTAAAACCAAAGGTTTGAAAATAGCACTAAAAGGTACCGGGATAAAACAACTTTCCGGATCGTCTTTTGCCGACAGAAAAGCGTTATGGTTTTTAATTTTTAATATTTTAACGGTTTCCTTTCCTGATTCTGATTCTGACGATTATCAGAAATACATAATCGAACAGGCTGTTAAAACCATTCCCTATTTGCAACTGGCTAAAAGTGAAGATACCGAAGAACAGCTCTGGGACAAAATAATGGCTCTTTTTCCGGCTATTAAGCAACGTGATGTTAATACAATCCGAAATAAAAACAACCACACCGGTAAAAAGGTTCCAAAAAATAAGGAAAACACGCGTGAAAAGGGTATTCTGGAAAAAGATTCGCGAAAAGTAAACCGAAACCAAATCGACACGAATACTTTCAACACCGATATACAGGACGATAACACCACCGATACGGTAAATGGTTATCAGGTGGAGAATGCCGGACTGGTACTTATTCATCCTTTTATCGGCAATCTTTTTAAAAATTGTAATCTGATCGATCCGGAAACCAAAAAGCTTACCGATCCGGAAACCGGCATTCATTTGTTACATTATATTGCTACCGGAAAAACGAACCAGCCGGAAAGCAATATGTTATTTGAGAAATTTTTATGCAATGTTCCTTTGCACCAGAGTATCAACCGGCATGTAAAACTTTCACGAAAGCACAAAGCTGAAGCGGCAAAAGTAATCGGAGCCGTGCAGCAAAACTGGAGTTCGATGACAACAGCATCAGTAGCATTGCTGCAACATGAATTTTTTCAGCGTCCGGGAAAATTAGTCATCGCCAATCTGACATTGACCGTTGAACGGAAGACACAGGACATTTTAATGGACAAACTATCCTGGGGAATTGGTATGATCAGATTGCCCTGGCAAAACGAGTTTATTTTCGTCAATTGGTAATATGGTTACTTCCGTTAAGGAAAGCATTTACCGAATCTTGTTCCTAAATTTCTCCATTTGCACAAATCGGTTTAAGATTTGTATCGCTATGGCAATCGAATCGGAAAGACCTTATAGTTTAATGAAATGTCTTTCCGATTTTATTTTACAAATAAATGAAGTGTAAGATTTAGTTTTTTCAACACTCATTCTTTTAGTAAACCTCTGCTTCGTAAAAATTTTTTCAGTTCATCTTCAGAAGTCTGTTTGAAAATATAATTTTCTTTAGAATGTTGGGCTGTATCTGTTATAATGGCTCCTATCAAGAGTATCAAACCTATGTATAACCAAAAAGCACAATAATTTTCTGTCATAATACAATACCCATACGCCATAAAGCAATATGTGGCACTTATATAAATAATACTTAATTCACCGTGTTTTAAATGAATTTCCGTTTTAATATCGTCGTTAATTAATTCATTTTTCAAACATTCATAAGCTTGCCTGCGTTTAGAAAAAGTAACCCCTAAATAACCTACATATCCAGTATTAGATCTTTGGTGCTGATTTTTATATCCATGAACTAAATCTGTCACATAATGATAAAATCGTTGTAACTGAAAAAAAAATAATTCTCCAATAATGTGAAAATATAATGAATAGAGTCCTATTCCTAACGCTAAAGAAGTAACTACGGCAATTGGAGAGCCCAGAGTCTCAATAATGTCTTTTATTTCTTTTGGTTTTAAAATGGCTATAACCAATACTGCGGAAAGGCCTGAATAAAAATAACCTATCAGCCTCTCTATGTTCGCTCCAAAGTCCCTGACAATTTTATATTGATTCATTTCTATATTTAAAATACTTTATTCTAAATGACAACAGTATTAGTGACACGATAAAATTATATCGCTCCATAAATTAACACCTATTTTTTTTCAAAATGATCACTACCAAACAATATAATTAATTTTCAAACTGTCATTACATACCATATACAATCTTTTGACCCGTCAAATAAGATCACAAACACTTAAATTATTCAGCAAAGTCCATTTTTTGACTTTACCGTTTAAAAATTATTTCTCCTTTAGGGGCATTTACAAGCCAACATTTATTGACACATAAAACCTTTTACCCTGATTAATAAAACTTCATACTTATATCCAACAAAGTTTTATATTTTAAATTAATATACAATAAGTATTACTACCTAATTTATAACATTATAGCTTCTGTCCAAACCGATAAAACACCTTATACAATTTCCAGGGATTAAAAAACGAAATCACATCCTTGTCGTCGATTTCCAGAAACTGATAATCCGAACGGGCTTCCAGTGCCTTCGGGTAAATATACCAGGAAGCACCGCCATCGAAAGAGATATAGGTAAAGCCATTATCATTGTCCAACAGGTAAATCTGTTTTTCTTTTTCAATTGCCACCACACCATGGTTCCAGGAATTTTTAGTGACCTCATTTTTCACTCTTAGTGTTCCCGAACCGTTTTTAAAAAACAACTCATGTTTGTTGATTAAGTGGAAATTTTGATAGTCAACAGTATCCGCTTCCTTTTGCACTTTGATTACAGGGCGCGGCGCATATACCTTTTGTTCTGTTTTAAACTCCCATCCGTCATTCACCCTGTTAATAACGGCCTGGGAAAACGGTTTTCCATAGTCCGGGTTATTTTCATAATTCCAGGTACCGAGCAGCATCACATCTTTTACAGCAAACTGATAATGATTGTGTCTTTCTATATAGTTGTCAAATTCATAATAATCATCAGGTGTTTTTAGCGAATCGACCACCTGCATATTTTTCAGCAGATAGTAGGTTATCTGTTTTATATTGTAATTTCTCGTTTTGTGCTTTATCTCTTTTCTATTGTAACTCAAAGCGTAGTCTTTGTCTAAAAACTCGATATGCTCAAAATCGTATTTGTTAAACAGCTTTGTTACAGACCGGTTTTCCTGCCACGTCCTGCCTTCGTCATCAGATTGGTAAATACATTCTGTGGGCGGTATGTAATGTTGGGTCTGGTCTGCCTTTTCCGTAAACCACACACGCTGATAAATAGCCGTATTAAAAGTATCCTTATATAGGTAACCGCTGCTTAAAAAATGTGACTTGTTTTCTGGAAACCAATGCCTGATGGTGTTTTCACTTTTATTGTAAACCGAAAACAGGTATTTCCAGTTACTCTCATTCAGGGAATCCTTACTATAGCGCACCCTTCCAAAGTAAACATCCTTATCCTTTGTAGGATACAACGCATCATCCCAATACGGTTCTTTATAAGGTAAAGCCGGGTTTTCAAACTTTGCAGGTTCAACCCGTTTGTCCACGGTAAAATACCCCTGTGTAAAATTACGGACAATCCTGTCTTCTATTTTTTCACTTAATGCGGACCTGTTTTTAAATTTTGCACGTGGTGAGGCTATGGAATCATACAGTGTTTTCGGGATAATAAAATGTCGTTGGTTGAGGTTTACCACTTTGACATTGCCGTCTGCCAGCGGCAGATTGTCCAGTAATGCTTTTGCCCAGGCAGGAAAATAATAACGTCCGGCTATAAATTGCAGCGTGTAGTCAGAATCCGGTTTGGCTTTTACCACCTCTTTCCTATTATTAAATATCATGTTCTCAAAAATTCTGCTTCCCGAACCGGTAGTCTGGTTAAGATACATCGTGTCCTTTTTATGGATTATTTTAATTTCTAACGGATAATTGGCATCATGAATATCCTGAGGCAGGCGAAGAGAAAAATCATTGATCCGTATATAATGATCAAAACGCATGGTTTTATTTGGAACAACAGCTTTTAGGGAATCGTTCGGAATATTGGGCGCCTTATACCGTATACTGTCAACAATTATACTGTACTCTTTATTCTTTTTGAAGGAGATTTCGTTTCCCTTCTTATCTAAAATGGTATAATAATAGCGCATGGTAAAATCCCGCCATCCCGGTTGTGCGGTAACAACATTGGAAAGCATGATAAGCAATAAAGGTAAAAGGTATCGGAACGGCATAAGTTAGTTTCTTTATTTTTTCAGATAACTAAGATAGCCGGAACCCATTTGTGATTATTCCGGACTTGGTAAACGATTGTTTTCACTTGGTAAAAGCATCCCTTCATTATGCTTTTATACGTTATCCGGAAGAAGTCCGCTTTATGTCATTAATCTTAAAAAAACAACCCTCATTATAAAAAATCCTAAAAAGCTTTTTTTCGCAACTTAAACAGCTAAAAATCAAAATATACCTTTTTTGTAACAAAAACAATAGAAAAATTACTTTTTTGTGAATTTTAACAATGAGCTAAATTATCAAAGCATTTTTGAATTATATTTAAAAAATTATTAATACCAACTTCACAATAAATTAAAATTATGAAAAAAATTACGTTTTTAATTTTTATGTCATTATTGAGTTTTGTGGGCTTTTCCCAGACTTTCCCTGAAGGTTTTGAGGGAGCTTCTGCCTTGCCGACAGGCTGGCTGATCCTCGATAATGGCGTAGGAATGGGACCATCAAACACCAATTTATGGCTTCGAAGCGGCCCTAACTCGGCTACTTCACCGCCTCACAACGGGCAATATGCCTATTCTGTTGAGCGGGTAAACATCGGAATCGGCAATACCGAAGAAGACTGGTTGATTACTCCTCAGGTTACTGTTCCCGCAAACGGACAGTTACGTTTTTATGCACAGCACGGCCGTGCCGGAGATCAGGGATCTAAATTACAGGTTCGTATTTCAACCGGCAACGTTCAGAATAACATGAGCAGCTATACCATAACGGCTGCCGATTTAACCGAATCACAAATATCTTCAACGGCAGGAACTTATGTAGAACAGG
>NZ_DFUB01000025.1:0-55731 GCF_002379575.1 Flavobacterium sp. UBA4197 | reverse complement strand
AAAAAGTAAAAGAATTTACGTTCGACGAACCGGATTATAAACAGCTTCTTAAACAAATAAAATAGCTTAAAAAACAAAGCCCCTCAATTGAGGGGCTTTTGATTAAAGATTGCTCATTACTTTATCTTTCGGATATTTTACCACATAACTGATGCGGATTTTTTTGGTCTCATTCGGTTTTAAATTGAGCTCCCATGTTAGCAAACCACTTTCGGTATTAACTTTAGCACCGTCTTTTTGTTTGAGTTCAATCTCAATTTCCTTGTCGGTACTTAACGGATACTGGTCTTCCAGTTTCATGACAATCGCTTCTTTTTTATTGTTGCGGATCGTAATGTCGTACGTAAATGTCTGCTCTTTTTTAGAGGACAGGAATTTGGTGCCGGATTTATCGGTTATTTTTTCTCTGGTAATAGACACTTTTTTATCACGTCCCATACTCAGGTTTAACGTGTCGGCCGTTTGTCCCGGGTTGATAACGGTTTTGCCCACATACATGCCTTCAAAAATAATATTCGCTTCTCCTTTTAACAGGTTGTATTTGCCATAATCGGTAATCTCTGCCAGCAGGAATGATTCTTTGTCAAATTTCGGTGCCGCATAATATTTATAAGTAGCCGGCAATTGGATCTCTTTTAAGGCCACGCTGTGTACTTTGCCGTTCGATAAAATATCATACGGAATATCAATGTCAAAAGAAATATTCAGCTGGTTCTCGTTGATCAAGGTGTAATCGGAAACAGAACTGGCCGCTGCAATCCCGGAAGCTTTACCTCTTAGACTGGGAGCACTGGTTACCACAACTTCCTGTAATTCCTTACGGGCATAGTCAGCATTGTTGTATAGCGGTTGCTGGTACGCTAAAAACCACGGTCTGATTGTTGGCGCCAGGTTGTTCTGGTTTGGCATACCGCTGGAAAGCGTTAATTTTACTTTTTTCCAGTCTACTCCTGTATTTTGAACAATCTGTGCCTTGTACATCATGTTTATAGGCGAGGTTACATTATCGGCTCTCAGGTCATAAAAAGGAACCCAGCGTGCATTATTGGTCAGGTAAGAAATTTCAAGCGGAATGTTTCCTGCTGTCTGATTCATGACCTGTAAAACCAGTTTCCCGCTTGCATTTTTCTCTTCCTTATTGGTGTTAATTTCCAGCTTACTGTTAAGTTTCGTTAGCAGCGCATTGAGGTTTTTCTCTTTTTCGGTAATCGCATTTACAGAATTGCTGATCTCTGTTCGCTTTGATTTGTAATACTCTACCATTTTCATTAATTCAGACACGTTTAACCCGGAATTCTGGCCGTAAATCTGCTGGTTTTTATCCAGCATCTCAATCGTCTTGATTTCTGAAGTTTTAATGTTGGCAAGCCTCTCCAGATCTTTCTGAACCAGTTTGATACTGTCCCTTACTTTTTTAATAGCTGGTGAACTTTCGTCCAGATCGTATTCGGAGATATAATCATTGGTAAATTGCGTAGACAAAACGGTTACGGTTGAAGGAGCACCTATTTGTACGGAATTTTCATTCAGGTAATTGGCGATGTTTTTAATGACAATCTCATGGGTTCCGGCAGGAATATTCACGGTCGCCGATTGTGCAATTTCGGCTGCGTTAAAATATACTGTTACGTCTTTTACTTTGGCGGTGGTAAATACCGGTTTTTGCGCCAGCGCAATACCGGGAATGGCAAATAATAAGGTGATGATGAACTTTTTCATTGTCAATATTTTTATGATGATAAATATAGGATTTTACTTTTATTTCTCGACAGTATATCCTTTTGCTTTGGCATAGGCCGTAATGGAACTATTAATGGCATTTCCTAAATCGTCCTGCGATTTTGTTTTTTTATTTTCGGTATCAATATACTCCTGGCGTTTTTTAGCAAGCTGTGCGATTTCCTGCTGGATGCTCTCGCGTTCCTTCGTTTTTGCCTCAATAAGAGTTTTTAGTTCTGCCTTGCTTTTGTTTTGCAATTCTTTGGGCAGTTCTTCTTTCCTGATTTTGGCGATGGCATCTTTGTCTTCTTTTACCTTGTCAACCAGATCCCAGCTTTCGTTTTTATAAATGGCTTTCGATTTGCTAACGGCACGTTCGGCATAGTTGGCAGCCGATACGCTTTCGGCATTTTTATCCTGTACTTCCTGATTCCTCTTTTTTGCCTGCCCGCTGGCGCCATAACCAATATAAGTAGCATTGATACGACTGCTGCAATCGGCTATTTTGGCGTCATAAGGAGTCAGAATGTACTGCACTGCCAGGTTGGAGTTGATATTGAAATATTTCCCTTTTCCTGTTTCGGCACCGTTTTTCCATAAGGAGCTGATACCTTCGTCATAATCACCACAGAAAATAGCGTTCACATAAATGTCCTTTTTTAACGCATCACTAATCGCTTCCTTATAAGAAATACTGCCCTGATCAAAAGCCTCATTTCCGGCAATATAAATAAGCTTCATGCTGTTAGTGTCGGTCTTCCATTGCAATTGTCTGGTCGCGTCCTGAATAACGGCGCCGCAATATTCAGCACCGCCGTTTGTACGTAAGGAAAACAGTTTTTCCGAAATCAGGTCCAGATCTGTCGAGAGCGGTGTCACCTGGCGGATATAATTAGCGGTCTGGGACAACCCGTTGTTGCCGTATTCGTACAGCGCAATTTCAATATCGGGTGTTTTGCCATTGTATTTTAAAGTAGTCAGTGTGTTAACGATATTCCAGAGGCAGGATTTAGCCTGGTCGATCAAGCCATCCATGCTATTGGAAGTATCCAGCAAAAGTGCTACCTGAATTTTGGTGTTGTCTGCTTTATGAATTGCCACCGTTTGCGGATTAACAGTCGTTGCGGTATGGGCAAACGAAAAAATGGTTGCCAGAAGTGCTGCGGTTATGAATGTCGTTTTCATGATATTATTGCTGTAATAATTTAATATCGTTTTCTATCGTCAGGATCAAAAGACAGGTTGCAGTACAGAAAACCGGACTGGTAATGCAGTGATGCCCGTTCCAGCTTCCGTTTTGGTTTTGGATTTTTAGAATTTTCCCGCCCACATTATCATACCAGTTTTTCCAGTCGCTGTCTTTTTTAACCAGCATGGATTCCCCGGTTTGTAAAAAGCTCATGAATTCTTCGCCGCCATTGTTGCCAAAACCGTTCATTACCTGGTTGTCCATTGCCTGTACTTTTGCAGCTTTATAAACCTTAGCTGCTGCTGCATAAGAAAGTGCTTTATCCTTATTAACCCCTATTTTTTCAAGATTCTGGGTGTTTAGTTCCGCCTTTTTGCTGATTTTACCTTCGGCTTTGGCTTTTTCAAATAATTCTTCGGCTTCTTTGGCTTCCGAAGCACTGCCTCTCACCGAACTGCTCACGGCATATAGCACGATTCCGGCACCGTCTTCTGTTTTAGCGGTATTGTTTTCGGCATCATAATTACCTTTCTGGTAATTCCGGGCGGCAGCCATTTTATCCGGGTCTACTTTTATATTCTTGTTTTTGGAAGCCTGCTCCAAAGCAGCATTGGCAAAAGAAGACTGTAAAACACCTGCCCAGCCGGCACCGGAAACTTTTCCGTTTGCATCGTATGATTTCTCGATTTTGCCAACACAAATCTGGATGGCATTTTCTACCCGTTTGGTCAGCGCTTTATCGGATACTGTAGGAACCAGCTGGTTCAGGAACTGTAAGGTTAAAACGGCATCAATGTTTGCTCCTAATTTTTGCTGGATCTGAGTGCCGCGAACCGGAGTTATGAATTCTTTATTTTTATTTTCTTCAACCTGATGCAGTAAATAATTCAAAGCCGCCGTTAGCTGTTGTTTGTACCTTCCTTTCTCAATACTAAAACCCATCCGGTACAGACTCATCGCAGCCATGGCTGTTGTTGCCGGGTCGGAACTAACGGCATGCGGATTCATTTCGCCCTGGTTGCTGTGGGAACCGGCGCCCCAGCCGCCGTCTTTGTTTTGTGCTTCCGCTAGCCATTTTTCCCCTTTGTCAAGACTGACCTTTAGTCCGGAAGCATTTTTGTAAACCGAATACCGGTCTACCGGCTGTTCTCCCATAACCGACATGAAAACGCAGGGTTTTTCCGGTGTTGCGGTTTTGATGATCGGTGTAATCAATCCCGTATCGGGAGTGTTTTCAACTTTTAAGGCAACTCCCGTTAGCAGAACAGAAGCGGTCAATGCTATTACAATGTTTTCAGCTTTCATGTTTTTTGATTTTAAGATTACAGTTCAAAAGTATCAAGAGTAATCATGCGTTTTTTTCAGAATGGGTGAAACGGTATTTTAACTTGGTGAAAGGCCCGTTTGGGATTAATGGGTTTGTTTTGAGGTATTCAGATTCAGGGTTTTCAAATCACCGTTAGGCGTAATCAGTATAAACTCCTTGTCTGTTTTTGAAGCCGGTTTCTTTTCCCGGTTAATGGCCATTTTGATTTCATATTGCACCTGGATTACCGGTTCGAGTACCGTAGCATTAATGACAAAATCAAATTCCTTGTTGAACACCGGCTGGTAGAATAGCGTAGTGGATTTACTGGCCTGGTTGATATTGGCGGCTCTCTTTAAGTTAAGCGAAGAACTGTTATAGGCTTCGTAGGATTTATACATTTCCACGGGTAATGTCACACTGTATCCGTCGGCAATCTTTTTCTCCACATTGCCGAAAGTCTCTCCCAGCAGCAGCTCATAGTTTTTAACCTTTTCCTGAACCAGCAGCTTTGCCCTGTTCATCATTTCTTTTTTAATGGTTTCCAGAGTGCTGGAAAAATAATCCACTCTAACCAGGTCATAAACCTCATGGTTGGACAATATGCTGATAAAATCATTCAGCTGATTCGGATCGGAATATTTGATATGAATGTTCTTTTTCAGTTCAAAACCTGCCGGTATTTCATTGTAGGTTTTCCGGCTAAAGATTTTTTTCTCGACTTCATATTCATAAACGGGAACAAAAGAAATCATGTCTACAAAGGTTTCGACACCTTTTTTAAGCCTGATCTCCGCGAGGGACTGTGCAATCCGTTTGTCGATTAACTCGTTTACCTCCTGAGTGGTTTTGCCCGTTTGGGTGGTGCTGAAAATAGCCACATAGGCATCCGCTTTTACATTGGCAAGGCCTTTAACACTCACCATAACATCGGCATTGGAAGGAAAACTAATGTTGATCGCATTGTCGGTAAAACGTACCTGGTTCTGATAATTGATATTCCCGGAAACCTGTCCGGCAGCTAATTGGCATAGGATTAGCATGACAAAAAGAGTAAAAGATTTTTTCATGATTGCGGTTTTAATTGTACGGGACAAATCTATTGATCGAAAAAACGTACTTTTGGTAGAAAGGGTGAACCGGTCTTTTGACTTGGTGAAAAGTATAGGAAAGCAATTTGAAATGAAGTTACTTTACACTCTGAAAATAACTTATTTGTAATGCGTATTTTATCAATTGGTTTCGGACTTCTTCTTTTAGTGTTGCTGTTTCCGCAGGGAATAACGGCGCAGCAGGTTTCTACTGTAAATGCTAAAAAAAGTGCCAATGCCAAAATCAGCAAAGCAGCCGAAGAACTATCCAATTCACTGAATGAAAACGATGAGGTAAAAATTGCCGGCAGTTATGAAAAACTGGCGCAGGAATTTATTGATATAGCCGATTATACCAAAGGGGAGGAATACCTCAAAAAAGCATTGGAAAGCTATACCAGACTTAACCGGAAACCGGATCTGGCAAGAGTGACCCGAAGCCTGGCGCGGGTTCAGGAAAATCAGAGTAAATATAAGGATGCGATCCAGAACTACCAGATTGCCGGTGAAATCGCCACGGAAAAAAATCAGGAACTGGTTAATCAGAGTGATGCCAAACGACTAAAAAGTGCTGCGAATCCTGCGGCACAATACAATTATGTTAATGCCAAGATCCAGTTGCTTGAAAAAGAAAGCCGCAAAGAAGAAGTCGCGGATGCGTATGTGCAGAAAGCGGAAATGAATTTGCAGCAAAAAGATAAGGCGGAAGCGATTGAAAGTTACAACCAGGCAATTTCCTTTGCGAAAGACAAACCGGAAACGGTAATCAAGTTAAAAAATGAAATAGCCAAAGTGTACACGGCCGACAACCAGTTTGACGCAGCACTCGGAATCTCGGAAAAACTACTGAAAGAAGCCCGGTCTAAAAAAGATTTTGATACCGAAATAGCCCAATTGCAGTCGATCGCAACAATCTATTTTAAAAAGAAAGAGCCGGAAAAAGCGGTAGCGCAGCTAAAAGCAGCTTATGAACTGGCCACACGGCAAGGTAAAACGGATGAGGTTAAAAAAAGCCTTTCCCAACTGCTGGATTACTATAAAAAAACAGGAAAAGACAAAGAAAGCATTCTGCTGTACGAACAGTTCTTCCGGAATTTTGAAAAACTTATTCATGCCGACAGCTCACTGGCGGATACCAAAAACTTCCAGGTGACAGAAGAAAAAATCCGGCAGCTTGAAAAGGAAAAAGTTTTAAAGGATGAACTGATCGCAAAGAAAAACACCTTTAACTATTTCCTGATCGGTTCGATTGTACTGTTGTTAGTGTTTTTCGGATTGATCATAAAAGCACTGTATGCTATTAAAACCAAGAATAAGGAAATTGCGCTGCAGTCGCTGCGCCGGGAAATGAACCCGCATTTTATTTTTAACAGTCTGAACAGTGTGAACCAGTTTATTTCGCAAAACCGGGAACTGGAAGCCAATAAATACCTGACGTCCTATTCGAACCTGATGCGGAACATGATGGAAAATTCCAATAAGGATTTTATTGCTTTGGGCAGTGAAGTCGAACAGCTTCGGAAATATCTGGATCTGGAACACATGCGTTTTGAAGATCAGTTTGACTACCAGATCACGGTGGATGACAATCTGGATGCCGAAACGATTTTGATCCCAAACATGATCATCCAGCCGCATCTTGAAAATGCAATCTGGCACGGACTGCGCTATAAAGAAGGAAAAGGATTGCTACAGCTTGGGTTTTACCTGAAAAACGGTACTGTAAGCGTGGTAATTGACGACAACGGTATCGGGTTAACTAAAAGTCAGGAACTCAAAACCAAAAACCAGAAAGTACACCAGTCCAGAGGGCTGACAAATACCAAAGAGCGGATCAGTTTGCTGAACGAACTGTATAAAAAAGAGATCACGCTATCGCTGCAGGAAAAACCGGAACCGGAAACCGGAACGATAGTAGTAATTAATTTTCCATTGATTGAAAGAATATGATGACTTTGCAAAAAATAAAAAGTGTTATCGTTGAAGACGAGTCGGCGGCAAGGGAAGTGCTTAAAAATTACCTGAGCAAATACTGTCCGCAGATTGAAGTTGTCGGGGAAGCCCAGAATATCAAAGAAGCCGTTCCGCTGCTTCATGAAATACGGCCGCAATTGGTTTTCCTGGATGTGGAAATGCCCTTCGGAAATGCTTTTGATGTATTGGAAGCCTGTAAAGAACTGCAGTTTGAAACCATTTTTGTCACTGCTTTTTCCGAGTATTCGTTAAAAGCACTCAATCAGAGTGCGGCGTATTATTTGCTGAAACCCATCAGTATTGAAGAACTGATCGTAGCGGTTAACAAAGTACAGCTGCAATTGCTCAATCAGGAGATCTTTAACCGCAACAAAATCATTGTGGAAAATTTCAGGGAACCCAATCCGGAACGGCAGCAGGTTATTCTGCCCACGCTGGAAGGCTTTGAAGTGGCTAAAATGGAAGACATTGTCCGGCTGCGCGGGAACGGTAATTTTACCGATCTGTATTTACAGGATGGCAGTAAAAAAATGGTGTGCCGTTTTTTAAAACACTTTTCAGAGATTCTTCCTTTTCCGTTTTTACGGGTACACAAATCCCATATTATCAATGTGAACTTTGTGAAATCATACCACAAAGGAACAGGCGGTTATGTTACCTTGTTTGACGGTTCGGAAGTGGAAATCTCGCCTACTTACAAAGAGGAATTCCTTAAAAACTTCAAATAGATCTAGTAAACGATTTCCTTTATAAAAAGAGAATCGACAGGAATGCTGTCCTGTACTTTCAATTTCAGGAAAGAACGGGAACGTCCGGTTATCGTAAAAGGCATTTTGTAGCCAATGGTGTCTTCAGATTGCAAAACACCTCTGCGCAGCATCAGGTTCGTCAGGAAATTCTGGTGCTGGTTTGCAAAACCTTTCAAATGACCTTCGTTGTCAAACTGCCACATAAACTTTTTCGGTTTGGGAACAATACTCGCCAGGAACAAACATTCTTTAAGAGTCAGATCGGCCGGTCTTTTCTGGAAGTAAAATTGTGCGGCTTCACCAATTCCGTATACATTCGGTCCCCATTCGATCACATTGAAATAGACTTCGAGCATACGCTGTTTGCTGGCAATGCGGTTGTTCTCCAGGATATAAACCAAAAGGATTTCCTCCAGTTTTCGCGACAATGTTTTTTCACGGGTCAGGAATACATTTTTAACCAGCTGCATACTGATGGTGCTGGCACCGCGGGCAAATTTTTTCGTACGGATATTTTTAACGATCGACTGTTTGAAGGCTTCGTTTATAAAGCCGCGATGGGACATAAACGAAGGATCTTCCGATGTCAGAACACTTTTTTGCAGATAAGGAGATATCTGGTCTAAAGGTGTAAAATTTGGATTGGAAGGGCCAACGACTATCGGGCGCTGCGGTACGCCGTTTTCCATAGCCCGATAGGTGAAAACACCATTTAGTTTGGCTAAATCGGCTTCTCCGTATTTGGTTATTTTCAGGTTCTCTTTGTTCAGCCTGCTGTCGAAAACAAGGGCATTCGGATTGTTTTTGTTGAACTGGAAATTCAGGTTATAATCAAAACTGCCTTCGGCTTCCATTCCTTCAAAATGGGTAAACAGCCCTTTTGGTAGTGAGGTGATAAAATCCTGGGCTTTCATTTTTGGAATAGCGACACGCAAAGTATATACCGTGTCTTTTTCGGTGTTATATTCCATAAACGGCTGCACTTTTATAGCGTTTAGCTGCGCCCGGGAACTACTGTCGATAGCTACGAAATCACTTCCGAAGAGAAAGCGGTAATCCAGCCTCGCTTTTTCGATGACGACATCTTTTTTAGCAATTCTCGGATGATTGATCGTAAAATTGGTAATGGAAGTAAAACCGTCTACGTGTAGCTCGTTTCCTTCCATTTTTATTTTCTGTACATTCACGTGGATGCTGTCGAAACTTGACAGCAAATGGAAGCGCTCGTCTATATAGGGAACTTTTATTTTGGACGTGTCGCTGTTAAAGAAACGCAGGTCGGCCGTTTTGTTTCTCGGATCGGCAAGACCTTTTATCTTCCAGTTCTGTGAGAAAGTATTGGTCTGTACGGCTATGGAAGTTTGCAGCTGTTTTTCTTTCAGATCCAATTCGTTCATGTGCATGGTTACCTTTCTGCCCATATCGTCCATGCGTAACGAAAGATTTTGCAAGCGCATATTTGTGGGAACCAGATTGAGGGCTTTTGTGAGCAATCGGTAGGCGAGTTTCGCGTAATTTCTTTTTTCGTTATCGTTTTTGTCCTCTTTTTCTTTTTTGAGGAAGGCATCAAAATTGCGGCCGTTTTTGTTTTTAACCAGTTGGATAAAACCGTTATTCATTTCCAGTTGCTGCAATTGAATATCACCGGTTAATAATTGGAAAAGGCTGACTTTGGTTTTTATTTTTTCAACAGCGAGCAGGGTGTCCGCTTTTTTGGGAACTAAAACAATGTTTTGAAGGGACACGCCGGTAAGGCCGTCAAAAGAAGCTTCTTTTATCGTCAGGACACAATTGTATTCCGTGTCCAGTTTGGCTTCTGCTTTGGTAATTGCTTTCTGTAAAAGGGTATTACGAAAGATAAAAAGACCGGTAAATACGAGGGCAAAAAATAAAATAAAGCCTATAGAAAAGCGTATGATTTTTTGTCTTCTTGTGCTCATGCTTCTTCTTGTTTGTACAAAAATAGACTTTTTTAGAAAACCCGTTTTATAATACTATAGAAGAAAATGTTAATATCGTATAGTTTAGCAGAGGAAGTTACTCCTCTGCTGTTTATTTGCTAACGGTTGTAATAAGCGGTTATCGTTGTTTTGGCAAGGGTATTGCTGTTGATGTAAAAACCTGCAATTGACGGATTGGTGTTTTTGTCCAGACCTAATGAAGCTGTTTTAAGGGCAAAAACAGTGATCTCATATTTATGCGGTTTGTCACCAACCGGCGGACACGGGCCTCCGTAGCCATAACTTCCGTAATCGTTGGTGCTTTGTATGGCTTCTTTGGGAAGCAGCAGCTTTGTAATATCGCCCGCTCCGGTTTTGATTTCTTTTGTGGTAGCAGGAAGATCAAACAGCACCCAGTGCGTCCAGCCTCTGCCGGTTGGAGCATCCGGATCATACATGATTACGGCAAAACTTTTGGTTCCTTCCGGGGCATTTTCCCAATGAAGTTCGGGGGAACGATTTTCTCCGGTACAGCCAAAACCGTTAAAAACCTGTTTTTGGGTTGCCTGTCCCTGTAAATCGGTACTTTTTAAAGTAAAGGTTTGTGCGCTTGCCGAAAGCGATAACAAAAGGCTTGCTGCGATGACATAAAGTGTTTTCATAAGAATTATTTTATGTCAAAAGTAGTACGGACAGCTCTGTTAGCGCTATTTCCAAAAGACGTAAAAGTGTTGCTAAACGTCCAATTTTTTATACTGATACTGTTTCGGGGTCTGTCCGAATTTTTGTTTGAAGGCCTGGATAAAGCTGGATAAGCTCTGGTAACCGGTTTCAAGATATAGGTCATTTGCCCTGTATTCTGCCTGTAGGAGCTTTTGGGCGGCTGTTTCCAGTCGCTTTTCCTGCATCCACTTGATCGGGGAATTGTGGTAGATGGTTTTGAAATGGCGTTTGAAAGTTGAAACACTCATGTTGCACAAAAAAGCAAGCTCGCTGACTTCAAGGTTGTTGTCTAAGTTATTGTGGACGATTTCCTGTATTTTTAGCTGCTGGCTTTTGTTTTGATTTTCCAGTAAATCGGCAACAGACAATCCTTTATTCTGAATAAAATAGAGCAGGATCTCTTCCATTTTTACTTTTTTTGCCAACACATCTGCCGGGTCTATGTATGAAATGGATTTGAGAAAGTGCAGTATATATTCGTCGATGTCGCCTTTTAGTACAGCCGGTTGCTGCTGCGTTTTTGGAGCGGCTAATTGCGGGTATTTAAAGATAAATTCTGCCAGGAAATTATTGTCGAAAAATAAAAGCTGACTGCTGTATTCGTTTTCTAAAGTTGTCTTTTCGGACATCAAATAGTTTCCGGACTTCATAAACACATACTGCATGGATTCAATATGCTCTTTATAGTTTTCGTTATAAAGCTGTTTTTGTCCCTTAAATAAAAAGCTGAACGTATTGTCTTTTAAAATAATCCTGCTTTTTTCGCATTCACTTGTGGTGTGGTAATGATGCAGAAAAATACCGTCATTTGCGACAGGGTTTTTAAAAAAATCATCGGGTAGCAGGTATTGTTCCATGTTTTTCAGGTTAACGCAGCTAATAGCTGTTCGACTTCATTTTTCTGTTCGCTGTACTTTAGTTGTAATGCGGAGTTTTCGCCCATTCTGTTATAATATTCCAGGGCTTTACGGGCAAAGAATTTTTTGTGAAAGGATGATAGTTCCGGAATCTGAGGAAAAAGGATGTGGAACAGCATTTCATAATAGGCCTGCCATTCGCGCTCGTTTTTATCGGTAACGGTGTTTTCTTTGGTCTTTTGCTGTACGTGAACCATTTCGTGTGCGAGTAAATTCAGCATCAGGACTAATGGGAATTCAAAAGTGTTTTCGGGAATCCGTATCAGCTGCGGTTCGCCAAACGGACCTTCGGTTGTCATCAGTATAAAATCGGGTCTGGCTTTTTCACGCAGTTCAAAGCCTTTGAAATTTGGGTTTTCCAGACCATATTCACGCAAAAGAAAATGAGCAGCGGCAATTGTGGCTCCTTCTTTATGAAGTGCATCAATGCGGAGTTGTATGGCTGCTAAAGAGTTCATGTGTTAATCCTTAACCAAATAACTCGCTGACAACATCTTCAATTTTAGACACCAATTTGACGTTGATAATGGTATTCTTAAGGGTTACCTTGTTGTATTTGGAAACAAAAATGGTCGCAAATCCTAATTTTTCAGCTTCCTGAATGCGCTGGTCGACACGGTTCACCGGGCGTATTTCGCCGGATAATCCCACCTCGCCGGCAAAACAAAAGTCTTTGCCCACTGGAATGTCTTCGTTAGACGATAAGATTGCTGCCACAACAGCAAGGTCAATAGCCGGATCGTCTACAGAAATTCCGCCGGTAACGTTCAGGAAGACGTCTTTGGCGCCCAAACGGAATCCGGCACGTTTTTCCAGTACCGCTAGGATCATGTTTAAACGCTTGGCATTATAGCCGGTAGTACTTCGCTGCGGCGTTCCGTAAACAGCTGTGCTAACCAAAGCCTGTATTTCGATCATTAGCGGTCGCATGCCTTCCAGCGTGGTGGCAATTGCCGTTCCGGAAAGTTCTTCTTCCTTGTGGGAGATCAGAATTTCAGACGGATTGGCGACTTCCCGTAGTCCGCTTCCCTGCATTTCATAAATTCCCAGTTCGGCTGTGGAACCGAAACGGTTTTTGAGCGAACGCAGGATACGGTAAATATGGTTTCTGTCGCCTTCAAATTGTAAAACGGTATCCACCATGTGCTCCAGTATCTTTGGCCCGGCAATGTTTCCGTCTTTGGTAATATGCCCGATAAGAATAACCGGTACATTGGTTTCTTTGGCATATTTGATCAGTTCGGCGGTGCATTCCCTGATCTGTGAAATACTTCCCGCCGATGATTCTATATAATCGGTGTGCAGCGTTTGAATGGAATCGATAATTACGATTTCCGGTTCAATGGCTTCAATTTGTTTAAAGATATTCTGCGTTTTGGTTTCGGTAAGGATATAGCAGTTGTCGCTGTTCGTGGTGATACGTTCTGCGCGCATTTTGATCTGCTTCTGACTTTCCTCGCCGGAAACGTATAATGTTTTATACGGTAATTTTAAAGAGATCTGCAGTAGTAGCGTACTTTTTCCGATTCCGGGTTCTCCGCCCAAAAGGGTCAGGGAGCCGGGAACCAGACCACCGCCTAAAACGCGGTTCAGCTCGCCGTCTGTGGTATCCATCCGTACTTCTTCGGCCGAATCGATCTCTTTTATTTTTAGCGGTTTGGAGGCTCTTTTTACTTCCGTGGAACTGGCTTTCCAGGCTGTTTTTTCTTCCTTTTGTATGATTTCCTCCACTATGGTATTCCACTCTTTACAGGCATTGCACTGGCCTTGCCATTTGGAGTATTGGGTGCCGCAACTTTGGCAGAAGAAAGACGTTTTTAATTTGATAGCCATTCCGGTATTCTCTTGTTTTAGTAGTTTATCTTGTTTTTACAGCATCGGCTCTTTCCAGCATGCCGTCTTTGGTTAAATCACCAATCGGTTCCATGTTAAAGGCACTCATATAAGCTTTGTGCGCTTTTTTCATATCGCCCGTATTTTCGTAGTATAAGCCTTTTTCATAGTCGCTGATCATGCTTTTCGGGTAGTTCTTTTTAGACAATTCGGCCAGCGTTAGCAGCTCTTCGTAGTTTTTGTTTTTTAAGATAGCGGCTTCAATTGCTTTAAAGTCATTTAAACGAACAGTAGGTTTGTAGCCCAGTTTCTTTTCAAGATTGGTGTATTTGTCAATTAAATACTGCGTGTGGCCTGTTGGCATTTTTGCAATTTTTTCCTGAAATTCCGTAGTGGAAATAGGCTGGTAACCGTCGAAAATATGGTAGGCAGCATTCGGAATAGCAAAGGTTACCAGTGAATAGTGGGAAAGTCCTTTGAATTCGTCAAAACGGTATTTTAAATTCGGATTGTTCAGGGCTTTTGCTTTTTCATCCAGCGCTTTCATGTTGGTCTGGATCTTCTTTAAATCCGCATCGGAAGTGGCCTGGTAATAGAAAATCGGTTTTTGAATAACGCCTAACCGCTCCGGTATTCTGGTTTCCATTTCGGGAGCAAGTTCCGGGCTCAGCGAGATATAGGCATTAAACAACGGATTGTCTTTGTAGAGGTAAAAGTTTAAAAACCCGGCAGTCGTGTCTAATCCGGCAATCATGCGGAAAGGGGCTACACGGTATTTTTTTTCGATATAGGGCACTAATTCGGCACCGATAAATTCGAAGAATTTGGCTCCTTTTTCATTGGGAAGTCCGCCGTCGTCATAAGAAGTGTCGTATTCCCGTTCGTTGTTTTTATTCTGGTTGATGGCAACGATAATTACTTCCGGTAAATCATCCCAGTAAGCTCCATAGGAAAAAACACCGTAGAAAGGGTTTAATAAAAATTCACCGTCCAGAACAACCAATAGCGGGTATTTTTTATCCTTATTGCCCTCGTAAGAATCGGGCGTGATTATGGTTATTTCTCTTGTTTCGTTAAGTTTTTCCGATGGAAAAGCTTCGACCGTTTTTTGTGAGAATAGAGAATTTGTTAGTAAAAAAGTTACTAAGATTGCAAGTTTTTGTTTCATGTTTGTTAGTAGTTTCTCGTAGTTTGGAATAGAGAAGCAAGATAACAAAAATTATTTATTTCGGTGTAAAAGGGGTAATAACAAAAAGGCAAGTAATCCCATGATAATGATCAGGCCGGTTTGTGATGCCCACAGGATCCATCCGAATGTGGTTCCGGCTGTTTCGGGCACGGAATACAATAATAATATTTCGGAAATCAACAGCGGAAATGCGCCGAAACCACCATTTGTAAAGCTAATGGCAAGGCTTCCCACTACAAAAGCGGTTACCACCACACCAAAGCTGATGGCACTGGTTTCCTTAATGGCAAAAATGGCAAAATAGAAGGTAAGTACATAGCCAATCCAGATAACGGCTGTGTAAAACAGAAAAGCCCATTTGTTTGGCATTTGAAAAACACTCAGCACACCTTCAATCAGTCCGGATACTTTTTCTTTAATGATCAGGATAGGCTTCCATTTCGAATACAGGAATAACAACGTGATTACAATAAGAATGGTAACACCGCTTATCCCGATAACGGTTAGTTTCTGAATGGGGATTTTTTGGATTAAAAAGGTTTTCAGGTTGTCAAACTGTAACAGTAATGCGGTTAGCATCAACGATAGTAAGATGACCAGATCGATCACCCTTTCGGCTATGATGGAACCAAATGCCTTATCGAACGGAACGGCATTGTATTTTTTGACAATCAGTGCACGGGAAACTTCACCGGAACGGGGAATGGTTAAATTCATCAGGTAACCGATACAAACGGCAGACAGGTTGGTTTTGAATGCCGAAAAATAGCCCATGTGTTCCAGGCTGTATCGCCAGCGGTATCCTCTTGCGATCAAACTCACCAGTGAGAAAAAAGTGGAAATCAGGATGTAGTTATAATTGGCATTTTTAAAATAGCCTTTCATTTCTTCCAGCTGTTCCGGGGTGAATTTGTTGTATGCGTAATACACTAAAAAAACTCCCAACAAAAGTGGGAGTACAATACTGATTATCTTTTTAAATTTTTCTTTCAAAAGAATTACGTTAGGGAGTTATCATTCTCGTTAGGGAAAATAATGGAAGGTTTAAAGGTTTTAGCCTCGTCTGTACTTATAATTCCGTAAGAGATAATAATGATAATGTCGCCTTTGTGAACTTTTCTGGCAGCCGGTCCGTTGAGCGTGATTTCACCGCTGTTTCTCGGGCCCGGAATAGCATACGTTTCCAAACGTTCACCGTTATTGATGTTCACAATAGAGACTTTCTCTCCTTCAAAAATATTTGAAGCTTCCATTAAAGCTTCGTCAATCGTAATACTTCCGATGTAATTTAAATCGGCTCCAGTCACCTTAACACGGTGAATCTTGGATTTAACAACTTGAATTTGCATGGGGCAAAGTTAATTAATTTAGTGCAATATTATCAATCAATCTGATATTGTTTATGAAAACCGCAATAAAGCCGCGGTATTTCTTGCCAACGCTTTTTCTTTTACAGGTTAGCAGTGTTGTTTCGTCGGCTATTTCAAAGTATTCCAGCGTGAAAGCCGGGTGTTTTGCAAAGGTTTGTGTGACAAAATCAGTTACCTCTTTTGCCGATTTGGTGCTGAATTTTTGTTTTGCGTCTAACAGTACTTTGTAAATTAGGGAAGCTTCTTCTTTTGCTTCTTCACTAAGGCGTTCGTTTCGGGAACTCATCGCCAGGCCGCTTGCTTCACGGTGAATCGGACAGCCGATTATGTTTACCGGTATTTTGTGTTTTTTGACCAGTTTCCGGACAATCTGTAATTGCTGAAAGTCTTTTTCTCCAAAATAAGCGTTGGTTGGTTTTACAATTTCAAACAGTTTTTTTACAATTGTTCCCACTCCGTCAAAATGCCCGGGACGATGTGCCCCTTCCATCTGAAATTCCAGACCGTCATAATTAAACGCAACAGATTGGGTGTTGCCTTCATAAATGTCTTCTACAGTTGGGGAGAAAATCAGGATGTTTTCTGAAACAGAGCGTACTTTTTCGATGTCCCGTTCCATGGTTCTCGGATATTTTTCCAGATCTTCCTGATTGTTAAACTGTGTTGGGTTGACAAAAATACTGATGACGGTTATATCGTTTTCGGAACAGGATTTACTTAACAGGGAAAGGTGACCTTGATGTAATGCACCCATAGTAGGAACTAATCCTACTGTTTTTTTAGTGTTGCCGATTTGTGCTAAATGATGCGCTAAATCAGCTTTTTTGGCAAAAACAAACATTTGCTTCAGATTTAAATTGGGTGCAAAATTACTATTTTGTCAAACAACTGCATAAAATTTTGTAATTTTGCATGTTTTTTATATCCAATAAATAAAATTTAATGCAATGAATGATAAGAGGATATTGTATGTATCATCTGAGGTGGTGCCATATTTGGCTGAAAATGAGGTTTCTTTAATGTCGTATGACGTGCCGAAAATGATTAATGATCAGGGCGGGCAGATTAGAATTTTTATGCCTCGTTACGGAAATATTAATGAACGTAGGCACCAATTGCATGAAGTTATCCGCTTGTCGGGGATGAATTTAGTCGTGAATGACATGGACATGCCGTTGATTATCAAGGTAGCGTCTATTCCAAAAGAGCGTATCCAGGTTTATTTCATTGACAATGACGAATATTTTAAACGCAAAGCTACCTTTTCGGATGAAGACGGTGTTTTGTATCCTGATAATGACGAACGTTCGATCTTTTTTGCAAAAGGGGTTGTGGAAACAGTGAAGAAATTAAACTGGGTTCCGGATATCATCCATGTTCACGGTTGGTTGGCAGGAATGCTGCCGGTTTATATGAAACACTATTATAAAGACGAGGCACTTTTTGCAGATACTAAGATTGTAACATCTGTTTACTCGCAGTCATTTGACGGAACGCTGGATCCGGAAATGATGAGTAAAGTGGCTTTTGACCAGGTTCCGAATGATGCTATTGCAATATTGGAAACGCCGGATTATGAGAATATTATGAAGGTTAGTATAATGCATTCGGATGCGGTAATTGTTGCGTCGGAAGACCTGTCTCCAAGTTTAACAAAATTTATAGAAACATCGGGTAAACCTTTTTTACCTTTCGTGCCGAAAGATGGATTTGCAGAGGCATATACTAATTTCTATAAGAATCAAGTTATATAATCATTGATTGATAAAATATGAATAGAATTTCATTGTTGAAAAAGTTGCTTTTATCGTTAACGGCAGTTTTGTTGTTTTCCTGCGATAAAGATTTTAATACTATAGGATCTGATCTGGTAGGGGAAGAGAATTTTGCAATAGACAAATATATCGGGCAGACGTTAACAGCTTACAATAAAGCAACCGGTCCGGTTCAGACCAATAATTTACCTGTAAATCTTTTAGGTGTCATGAATAGTGATGCTTTTGGGGAGACAAAAGCCCACTTTGTGTCGCAGGTTCAGTTAGTTGCCGGAGCACCTACAATTGGAGATAATCCGGTTATTGATTCTGTTTGGGTTTATGTACCTTATTTCAGCAAACAAACGGGAACCGATGGAAACGGCGTACGTCTTTATGAATTGGATTCGGTTTATGGTGAGGATTCTAAGTTTAAATTGAAGGTTTACGAATCGAAATATATGTTGCGAACGTTCGATCCGAACGGCGGGGGTGATGATGTTCAGAAGTATTATTCGGATGAGAAAAATTTAGTAGAAAGTAACAGAGGGACACAGGTTTTGAATAATGGTCCTGCGAATCAGAATGATGCGTTCTATTTTAGTAAAGATGAAACAATTCTTTATAAACTGAATGCGGCTGGTGAATATCTGAATTCAGCCGGTCAGGTAATAGCGAATGATGATATTGCAAACAGGGTTATTTTAGAGCGATTTGCTCCGGGTATGTGGCTGGATCTGGATAAAAACTTTTTCCAGACAAAAATCTTAAATGCACCGGCAGATAAGTTGTTGAATAACAATGTTTTTAAAGAGTATTTCAGAGGATTGTATTTCCAGGCTGAAGGAATTCCGGGTGAAGCTGCTATGGCAATGCTTGATTTTTCGAAAGCCAAAATTAATATTCGTTATAAAGTAGATCCTTCTGCGACTACTTCTTCGGCCAGAACAAGAAAAACGCTGGTTCTGAATTTAACCGGAACTACGGTTAACTTTATGGATAATACGTATAGTCTTCCAACAGAGTCGGGTAGCAATCGTCTTTATCTGAAAGGCGGACAGGGTTCGGTTTCCTATATCGATTTGTTTAATGATACGGAGTTGAATGATTTGAGAAGCAAAAAAATATTGCTTAACGAAGCAAATCTGACTTTCTATGTGGATAAAACAGCGATGCATAATGTGAAAAACGAACCGGAGCGTATTTATCTGTATGATATGAAAAACAATAAAGTACTGTTGGATTATAATTATGACGGTACTACCAATACAACACTTCCGAAAAGGAGTAAAGTTGTTTTTGGCGGATTGGTTGAAAGAGAAACGACCGGTGATAAGAAAGCCATCCGTTATAAAATACGATTAACACAGTATGTGAACAACCTTATTAATAAGGATTCTACGAATGTTAGGGTAGGATTGGTTGTTATGGAAGATATTAATAATGTTAAGAGTGCCTATTTCAGAAATCCTTTTGTGATGACTGATCCGTTGCATTCCAATAGTTATAATGTGAAATTCCTTCCGGTTTCATCAGTGGTAAATCCGTTGGGAACAGTGTTGCACGGTACAAGCAGTACTGATGCTGATAAAAGATTAAAATTAGAAATTTATTATACTAAACCAGAATAGACTATGTGTGGTATTGTAGGTTATATAGGTCACAGAGAAGCTTATCCTGTGATCGTTAAAGGTCTTAAAAGACTTGAATACAGAGGTTACGATAGTGCCGGTGTTGTTTTGTGGGATGGAGAAGATTTGAAGCTTTCTAAAACAAAAGGAAAAGTTTCCGATTTAGAGGCGAGAGTGGCTACAGAAATAACAACTAACGGAACTGTTGGTATGGGGCACACCCGTTGGGCTACCCATGGTGTTCCAAACGATGTGAATTCGCATCCTCACCTTTCAAATTCAGGTGATTTGGTGATTATTCACAACGGTATTATAGAGAACTATGAGCCTCTTAAAAAAGAATTGATCAAGAGAGGTTATGTTTTTAAATCGGATACGGATACGGAGGTTTTAATTAACCTTATTGAAGATGTTCAGAAACAGGAAAATCTGAAACTGGGTAAAGCCGTACAAAAAGCTTTGAATCAGGTAGTGGGGGCGTATGCCATTGCTGTTTTTGATAAGAAAAAGCCAAATGAGATTGTAGTAGCCCGTTTGGGTAGCCCGTTGGCAATTGGTATTGGTGAAGACGAATACTTTATTGCTTCCGATGCTTCTCCGTTTATTGAGTATACTACGAATGCGATTTATTTGGAAGATGAAGAAATGGCTATTGTTCGTTTGAACAAGCCGATGAAAGTGCGTAAAATTAAAGATGACTCTTTAGTGGATCCTTATATTCAGGAACTTCAAATGAATTTGGAGCAGATAGAAAAAGGCGGTTACGATCACTTTATGTTAAAAGAAATTTATGAGCAGCCAAGTGTTATAAAAGATACTTACAGAGGTCGTTTACTGGCTAATAAAGGTATTATTCAAATGGCAGGTGTTGAGGATAATCTGGAGAAATTCCTGAACGCTAACAGAATTTTGATTATTGCGTGTGGTACTTCCTGGCATGCCGGTTTAGTGGCTGAATATGTTTTGGAAGAATTTGCACGAATTCCTGTTGAAGTGGAATATGCTTCAGAATTCCGATACAGAAACCCGATTATCTATCCGAATGATGTCGTGATTGCTATTTCGCAATCCGGAGAAACAGCAGATACTTTGGCAGCTATTAAATTAGCAAAAGAAAAAGGAGCTTTTGTTTTCGGAGTGTGTAATGTTGTCGGGTCTTCTATTTCCCGTGAAACACATGCCGGAGCATATACGCATGCCGGACCGGAAATCGGGGTGGCTTCTACGAAAGCATTTACTACGCAAATCACGATTTTAACCTTAATCGCATTGCGTCTGGCTAAAGCAAAAGGAACAATGAATAATTCCGATTATCAGCGTTATTTGCTGGAATTGGAATTGATTCCGGAAAAAGTTGAAGAGGCATTAGGAAGTAATGAAATCGCAAAAACAATTGCGGGAATTTATAAAGATGCGCCAAATTGTCTTTATTTGGGTAGAGGGTATAATTTCCCTGTAGCCCTGGAAGGTGCGTTAAAATTAAAAGAAATTTCTTATATTCATGCTGAGGGTTATCCGGCGGCAGAAATGAAACACGGACCGATTGCGCTTATTGATGAGCAAATGCCGGTTGTGGTTATTGCGCCGAAACAAAATCACTATGATAAAGTAGTGAGTAATATCCAGGAGATTAAAGCAAGAAGCGGAAAAATTATAGCAGTAGTGACCAAGGGTGACGTTCAGGTTAAGGAACTGGCAGATCATATTATTGAGATTCCGGATACTGCCGAAGCGTTAACGCCTATATTGGCGACAATTCCTTTACAGCTATTGTCTTACCATATTGCAGTAATGCGTAATTGTAACGTGGATCAGCCGAGGAATCTGGCGAAATCGGTTACTGTAGAGTAAATAAATAAGGCGGGTTTTTTTGAAATCCGCTTTTTTATTATAAAAATTCAAAAATTATATTGCAAAATTACCATATAAAAAACTATCTTTGCGCTCTGAAAAAAGAGGTTTTTTCAAGAAACGTAAATAGCTGTTTAATAAATACATAAGCAATGTCTAAAGGAATAGGAAAAGTTGCACAGATTATCGGACCAGTGGTTGACGTAGTATTCAACACACAAAATGCCGAACTTCCAAAGATTTATGATTCATTAGAAATCACTAAAAAAGATGGTTCAAAATTAGTACTTGAAGTACAGTCTCACATTGGTGAAGATACAGTTCGTACTATCTCAATGGATTCAACAGATGGATTAAGTAGAGGTCAAGAAGTTGTGGCTTCTGGAGCTCCAATCCAAATGCCAATTGGGAAAGATATTTATGGACGTTTATTTAATGTAATCGGAGACGCTATTGACGGTCTTGGAGATTTGCCAAAAGAAGGTGAGAATGGTTTGCCAATTCACCGTCAGGCTCCAAAATTTGAAGATCTATCAACTTCGTCAGAAGTTTTATTTACAGGTATCAAAGTAATCGATTTGATCGAGCCTTATGCAAAAGGAGGTAAAATTGGATTGTTTGGTGGTGCCGGAGTAGGTAAAACAGTATTGATTCAGGAGTTAATTAACAATATTGCAAAAGGTCACGGAGGTCTTTCTGTATTCGCTGGAGTAGGAGAAAGAACACGTGAAGGAAATGACTTACTTCGTGAGATGTTAGAGTCAGGAATTATTAAATACGGTGATGATTTCATGCACTCTATGGAAAATGGAGGATGGGATTTATCTAAAGTAGATAAAGCCGGAATGAGAGAGTCTAAAGCTACTTTCGTTTTCGGTCAGATGAATGAGCCGCCAGGAGCTCGTGCACGTGTGGCATTATCAGGATTATCCATTGCGGAATATTTCCGTGACGGAGCTGGTGAAGGTCAGGGGAAAGACGTATTATTCTTCGTTGATAATATCTTCCGTTTTACACAAGCCGGTTCTGAGGTGTCTGCGTTATTAGGACGTATGCCATCAGCGGTAGGGTATCAGCCAACATTAGCAACAGAAATGGGTGCGATGCAAGAGCGTATTACCTCAACTAAAAAAGGATCTATTACATCTGTACAGGCGGTTTACGTTCCTGCGGATGACTTAACGGATCCGGCACCTGCTACAACATTTGCCCACTTAGATGCTACAACAGTATTGTCTCGTAAAATTGCTGAGTTAGGTATTTATCCTGCAGTAGATCCATTGGATTCTACTTCCCGTATCCTTACACCGCAAATTTTAGGTAACGATCACTATAACTGTGCACAAAGAGTTAAAGAGATTTTACAGAAATACAAACAATTACAAGATATCATCGCGATCTTAGGTATGGAAGAGTTGTCTGAAGAAGATAAACTTGCTGTATCAAGAGCACGTCGTGTACAACGTTTCTTGTCTCAACCTTTCCACGTAGCGGAGCAGTTTACAGGTATCCCGGGGGTATTGGTTGATATTAAAGATACTATCAAAGGATTTAACATGATTATTGACGGTGAGTTAGATCACTTACCGGAAGCAGCTTTCAACTTAAAAGGTACCATCGAAGATGCTATCGAAGCTGGACAAAAAATGTTAGCTGAAGCGTAGTCATTCAATTGAAGATTATCAATTGAGAATTATCAATTACCAATTAAAAAGATTATGATTGTAGAAATAGTTTCACCCGAAGCCACTTTATTTAAAGGAGAAGTTACTTCTGTAGCTGTTCCGGGAGTAAATGGTGAGTTCCAAATGTTAAATAACCACGCGCCAATTGTGTCGTTATTGGGAAAAGGTAATATCAAAATCGTTGGCTCTGGTTTGAAAATTGCAAAAGAATTTGCAGGTAAATTCAACAAGATTAATGAGCAGACCTATTGGTTACCGATTAATTCAGGAACAGTAGAAATGAATGATAATAAAGTTATTGTTTTAGCTGACTAATACAATGATATACTGAATAGAAAAGCCCGGCAATTGCCGGGCTTTTTTGTTGCTATGTGTAATAAAAAACAAAAGGCTTTCGTAACAGAAAGCCTTTTGCAGTTGTATTATCTGATTATTATTTTTTGCGTTTCCTGGCGATCACCATTTTTAACCGTTACCAGATAAATACCCGATTGTGTATTTTGTAAATTGATAGACTCGTTAAAAAGATTCGTTCCCTGGAAGTCTTTTTTGAAAATCTGGCGGCCGCTGATATCAAAAACATGCACTTCAATAGTATTGGATGCATCCGGATTAAACTGAACCTGGAAAGAACCATTGTTCGGGTTCGGATAGATCACAAAGTTGTTTAATTTGCTTTCTGTAGTGCCAAGAGGGCTGATCGTACAAATGTTTAAACTCCAGTTGTTCAATACACCTCCGTCTTCATTAAAGGCATCGGAAATCCGCAAGGTCCATGTACCGGTTGAATTCTGACCATTAAAGGAAGATAGTGTCTGCGTTGGCATAACCGTTCCGGAAATTCCCGGATTTGTGCCGCAAAGAACCGTAGTGCCGGCATCGTCAAAAGTAGCAACGATGTTTTGAATGTCGGCATTGCTGCACGGACGGCTGTATAACTGTACCTGTGTTCCGGTCGGACTGATCAGAGTTGCCGTTAAATCATTAATCCAGGTATGGGTCACATTCATCGTAATGTTTACGTCTGAAATAACGCCCCCGGAAGGGATATTTAGGGTGGAGTTGATAGTTGGTGCGCCGGTAGTAGAGATCGTTAAAGGAACGTTTGCTGATGCGTTTGTAGTACAGGTTATCTGTCCGGTTGTAAACCTGAACGGACTGCTGTAAGTACCAATGCAGGCATCGTTCTTAGGCTGTACTCTCCAGAAATAATTAGTCGCTTCTGCTAATCCCGATACGGTATAGCTGGCAGTAGTTGTGTTTCCGGTGCTAACAATGTTCGTGAACGCATTATCGGTAGCTACCTGTACATCATAGGATGTAGCATTGCTGTTTGCTGTCCAGGTTAAATTCAGGGTCGTGTTTTGTCCGACAGCTAAATTAGCCGGTGCGGTCAGAGTCATCGTACCAAAATTAGAATTTAAAAGATTCAGATAGTAGTTAACATTCTTAGTAGTAGCTCCGGAAGTAGCCGTTACAGCTAAGGTATAGAAGCCTGGAGTGGCTGCTGTAGTATTGCTCACGGTCATTGTAACGGTTCCGTTGGCATTTATTGAAGCCGGTGAAAAGGCAACCGTTGTTCCCGGTGGATTTCCGGCTACGCTAAACGTTGTACTTCCGCTGAAACCTCCCAAAGCAGTATATGCAATGCTGTAGGCAATATTAGAACCGGTACAGATCGTTTTGTTCTGTTCTCCTGATACCCCGTTGAAAGCAGCTGTATGTGTGCTGCCAGGTGCGGTAATCGTGAAATTGGTGTTGGATAGATCGTAGAAAATATTGTCATATCCTTTAACCATTATTCTGTTTTGTGTTCCCGGAGTATTCGGAACGGTTATTATTTCCGAACCGTCATTAGGAACTTTGCTGGCTAATAATGTAGGAAAAGAAGTTCCGCCATTCGTAGATAAATAAATGTCAACATAAGCCGCATTTACCCCGTTGGCAGTGGTCCCGGCTACATCCCAGGTTACTGTCTGGTTCGTTCCGGCCTGCCAGGATACATTCGTGTTTGGGACGCTAACCAGGAATGGTCCGGCTGTTCCGTTTACGGTAACTTTCATCAGGTCGGAAGCCGTTTGTCCGCCGCCCGCTTTATTGTCTCTTACTGTTAAAGAGAAATTTAAGGTTCTGCCTATAGAAGGGCATACTTCCCATGTGTTTGCCGTATTACCGGCTAAAACAGTATTTAAGCTCGGCATGTAACGCACCGGTGAGCCGGTTCCTTTAATAGAACGGAACATTGGTCCGTTAGCTCTTGTAGGTGTCGGGGCAGCCGTAGTATTTGGATTCTGAGGATCGTTTTGCTCCCAGGTATAGGTCAGGGCATCGCCATCGGCATCTGTTCCGGAACCCGTAAGCATAAAAGCGGTAGATTTTGGAATTACATAATCCCTTCCGGCATCTGCTGTTGGTGGATTGTTGGTGATATTCGTTATTTGGGCACAGCTGGAGCTCACACCGGATTTTACATTGTTTAAGATATCACGGATGTTCACATAAGCAAAATAATCATCACTGTTCGCCTGTACATTGGCAGCGCAAATCCCGGCATAACCCATGATCGAAGAACCGGATCCCGGCTCTACTTCCGTTAAACCGCTTCCGGAACGGCAGACTGAACTACTTTGCACGTGATAGCCTCCAAACTGGTGTCCCATTTCATGGGCAACATAATCAATATCAAAAGCATCGCCTGTTGGATTTGATCTTCCGGTCATTCCGGTTCCTTTGTGGTTTCCGCTGTTTGGATTGGAATTGGTGCTGCATACACACCCGATACAACCCGCATTTCCACCACCGGAAGTGTTGAAGTTGTGACCAATATCGTAGCTTCCGAAGCCAACATTGGCATCAATGGTTACCCCTGTCTGAACGTTGTATTCTCCGTTCCACGGGTCGCTGGTAGTGCTTCCGAAATAGATCAGTAAATCATTATTGGCAATGAATACCAAAGTAATCGCTAAATCTTTTTCATAAACACCGTTCACACGGGTCATGGTAATGGCCATCTGTGCCTGGATATTTGCTTTCTTCTGAGCATCGGTTCCGGTTCCGGCAAATATGTTTCCGTATTCGGCAGTACACGATTGTGCTAAACGGTATGTTCTTAGCTTTTTGTCGTCTGTATTAAGGGCGCTTTCCGGAGATACAATTTTGTCATTGGTTAAAGAAGGCAGTTTAATTCCCGCATCTGTTAAACAGGTAAAGTCTTCGTTTTCCTTGTTTAAGGACTGTCGGCTGTACACGATATAATGTTGTCTGTCCTCTGTGTACGGATCAATGTAAACCGTACTTTTTTCTCCGGACATGGTCATGCTGTGCAGTCCGAATTGCGTTACCGAAAATCGGGCAACCGAAGTAGGATCTTCAATTCCCTGAGCGGCATACGATTTTATCATCGGATATTTGGCGGCAAGTGCCGGCTCCATGATCGGGGTTTCCATCACACGGTAATGTTCCAGAATTCCGTCCGCATTTGGCAATTCAATAATCAGATTGGATTTGCCCTGAAAGACTCCCCTAACCGGGGCTCCGGCTAAATTGTTTTTTAAAGTGGTAAGATCCAGCTGGTATAAAGCATAAGATCTTGGAAAAGAACTACGATTGACTTTTTTGCTGGAGGCGAGCTGATTCCCGTCTACCGGTTTCCATAAATTTTTCGACTGGGAAAAACCTACGGAAAATGAAAAAAGCAATAGTAATGCTAGTTGTAGTTGTTTTTTCATTATTATTTTTGGTTTAATGTTAAATAGTTTTCAAAATTAAGTAAATTTTACATTAAAAAATGCATTTTACTGTTTTAGTCCTGATTTATAAAATATTGCGGTATACCTGGTTACTGGAAGGGTGTCTATAATGCTGGCAGTTGTAAAAGGAGAAAAAAAGATGCCTACTTTTGCTTTATGAAAGCATTTCCCTCATCATTATCTGCCAGGCTGCAGTTAAGAACCGAAGCGAATTCACTGCGAAAGCTGCCCGGGCAACATTGTCCGGTTGATTTTTCATCGAATGATTATTTAGGATTTTCGAAATCAGCGGTGCTTTTTCAGGAAGTACACCAGTTTTTAACGGGCAGGAACATCATGGCAAACGGAGCAACCGGATCGCGATTGCTTTCCGGAAACCATATCCTTTGTGAAGAAGTGGAACAGCAAATTGCCGCATTCCATAAAGCGGAAAGTGCTTTGCTGTTTAATTCCGGCTATGATGCCAATGTTGGTTTTTTGAGTAGTGTGCCGCAAAGAGGCGACATCATTTTATTTGATGAACTGAGTCATGCTTCCATCCGGGACGGGATACAGCTTTCGAATGCCAGGGCTTATAAATTCAGACATAACGACCTGGAAGACCTGGAACGGCTGATCATTCGTTTTCAGGAAAATCAACCGACTATTTATATCGTAACGGAAAGTGTTTTTTCGATGGATGGCGATTCGCCGGAATTGGAACAAATGGTACTGCTTGCGGAACAATATAATTGTTATTTAGTAATCGATGAAGCTCATGCCTTAGGCGTTTTTGGACCCAATGGGGCAGGGTTGGTCCAGTTTCTGGATTTGCACGAAAGGGTTTTTGCCCGGATCATGACTTTCGGGAAAGGACTGGGCTGCCATGGAGCCGTTGTACTGGGCTGTAAAAAGCTGCAGGAATACCTGGTGAATTTTTCCCGAAGCTTTATTTACACGACAGCCTTGTCTCCGCATGCCGTGGCGACAATCGGGATTGCTTATGGCAAGCTGAATGAAGAAACGGCTTTGCCTGAAAAGCTGAAAGAGAATATTATTCATTTCAATCAGGAAAAGAATTTACAGAGCTTAAAACCCTTGTTTATCCGGAGTAAATCGGCGATTCAGTCGGCGGTTATTCCCGGGAATGAACGGGTTAAATCGATAGCAAAGCAATTTGAACAAAGAGGATTTGATGTTAAGGCCATTTTGTCTCCAACCGTTCCGGAAGGGCAGGAGCGTTTGCGCTTTTGCATTCACAGTTATAATTCGAAAGAAGAAATTTCGGATGTTTTAAGAATTTTAAAGGATTTAGTATAATGGGTGAAAAACCGTTGTTTAGGAAAATAGCAAGCTTTCAGTATTCATCGGAAGCAATCATCTATAAAGGCAGGCTGGAATCGGAAGGAATTGCAGTTTTTATGCGGGATAATTTTACGATTGATACCGATCCGCTCGTTAGTAATGCTGTTGGCGGTGTAAAACTGTTTGTCAGAGAAGAGGACTTTGCGGCAGCCGAAGAAATTCTGTCGAAGATTAGTAAATATTCGATGACGAATGAAGGAGGGCTGATTAAATGCCCGAATTGCGGGGCAGAAAAAGTGCAGCTGTTAACGGTAGTGGACGATGCCAGATCGATTTTCTCGTTTGTTTTGAGTCTGCTCTTTTTGATTTTGCCTTTTTATGCGAAGTATAAATATAAATGCGATAATTGTAATTTTGAATTTAAAAAATGATGAAACTATTTGTAACAGGTATCGGGACTGATGTAGGGAAAACAATTGCTTCAGCCATACTAACCGAAGCGCTGGAAGCGGATTACTGGAAGCCGGTACAGGCCGGTGATCTGGATAACTCCGACAGTCATAAGATTAAGGATAAAATATCCAATTCCAAAACGCATATTTTTGATAATGCGTATGCTTTGAATACTCCGGCGAGTCCGCATCTTGCAGCGAAAATTGACGGGCTAACGATTGATATGACAACGATAAAAGAGCCTAAAACCAAGAATCATCTGGTTATTGAAGGTGCCGGCGGTATTTTTGTTCCGCTGAATGATAACGATAGTATTATCGATTTGATCCGGCCGGACTATAAAGTAATCGTGGTGTCGCGTCATTATCTGGGAAGTATCAATCATACTTTGCTGACGATAGAAGCTTTAAAAGCTAAAGGACTGAAAGTAGCCGGAATTATTTTTAACGGGGCTGAAAATACCGATACGGAATCGCTTATTTTAAACCGCACCGGAATTAACTGTATCGGTCGTATTGATGAAGAACCGTATTTTGATAAAAATGTGGTTAAGGAATATGCAGAGGCATTCCGGGATGCTTTGCTGGAATTGAAATAATAAAAAAAAGGCTCTTTTTAAGGAGCCTTTTTTATTAGATATTGATTGTTAACTGTGTTCCGTCCGGTAATGTAAGAATAGCAACGTTGTCGCAGGCACCGCTGCCATAGTTAAGAATGTAGGTCTGCAAGTTTCTTACCAGGGTCTTTTTCCCTTTTGTAATATTGCCACAGCTTAAGTCTCTGATTAGCGGTTCTGTAATTTCCATTTGCAGTAGTGTTCCGTTAGCCATTGTAGTAGTAGCTGTTCCGTCAATACTGAAAACATCGTCTGTGAAAACCAAAGGTGTTGATGCCCCGGCAATTTTTTCAATCGTGAAGTCACCGGTTCTGTGAATGGTTCCTCCGTTTGCAGGCTGGATAATACTGATATCGGTATTTCTTGTATGCGTAGGGATGTTATCGATGACTTGTCTTGTAACATCAATAGTGCCTTCCACTTTATTGCTGTTGATGTAGTAATTGTCAAAAGTTATAGCTGCATTGATTATGCCGGTAGTTGTGTTGTTGTGAACCACGATATAAATAATGCCTGTCCGGTTATTTCCTTGTGTGTCAATACAGCCGGTGCCATAATCAACTTTGAATTTCTTACCGCCGTCTGTTAAGGTTTCCTGTGTTATTGTTCTGCAGTTTGACGGAGGAAGCTGCAATTCGTTTTTGGAAGCATAATAACCGTTCGCGGAAAGTACTTCTTCTTTTATTCCGTCTACATCTTCTTCTATGATCTGCGCTTTTACATCTGCGCTAATAGAGGTATCCTGATTGTTTCCGTTGTTGTTGGTAACGTCGGAATCGCTATTACAGGAAATAGCCATAAAAGCAGTAATAGCTAATAGTTTAATAGTCGTTTTCATAATTTTGTTTTGATTAGGTTCTATTTTTAGACAAATAAAAAGATAAATGGTTTAATGTTAAAGTTTTTTTGTTTGGAAAAATAGAAGAGCATCTGTTTTTATCTTTGTACTACCGGATTTCTAACTTTAAAAACGATTAAGTGGAAAATAATTATTTGCAAAAAGCGGATGAAAAACACCTTTGGCATCCTTATACTCAGCATAAAACAGCACAACCTCATATAGCAATAACGAAAGGAAAAGGAACTTTATTATGGGATGAAAATGGTAAAGAATACATTGATGCCATTGCTTCCTGGTGGGTTAATCCATACGGGCATTCGAATACTCATATTGCAGATGCCATTTACAGACAGCTTACAACCTTAGAACATGTTTTGTTTGGCGGATTTACACACGAACCTGCCATAGTGCTTGCGGAGAAGTTAATGAAGCTGCTTCCGGATAATCAACAGAAAATATTTTTCTCCGATAACGGTTCGACCGCGGTTGAAGTAGCGATAAAAGTAGCCTTGCAGTTTTACTATAACAAAGGGGAAAAAAGAACGAAAATCATCGCTTTTGAAAATGCGTTTCACGGCGATACCTTTGCAGCTATGGCTGCCAGCGGGATTTCCTTTTTTACCGAGGCTTTCCAGGGTGCGATGATTCATGTGGAACGGATTCCGGTTCCGACAGCGGGCAATGAAGACCGCTGTTTTGAGGCCATCTCGAAACTAATTGCTACAAATGAATTTGCCGGATTTATCTTTGAACCTTTGGTTCAGGGTGCGGCGGGAATGGTGATGTATGCACCGGAACAACTGGACCGGCTTATAAAATTGTGTAAGGAAAACGGCGTGTTTACAATAGCCGATGAAGTAATGACCGGTTTTGGAAAGACCGGTAAAAACTTTGCCTGCGATTACCTGCAACAGCAGCCGGATATGATGTGTTTGTCGAAAGCGCTTACCGGAGGAACGATCCCGATGGCACTAACGACTTTTACGGCAGCGCTTTTTGATGGTTTTTATGATGAAGATGTTAATAAAGCATTGTTTCACGGACATACTTTTACAGCTAATCCTACCGGATGTGCTGCGGCCCTTGCCGGATTGGAATTATTGGAAAGCGAAGCGGTAAAGAGCGGCATTAAAAGAATTAATGAACAGCATTTGTCTTTTCAGAAGCGTATTGAAAATCACCCGAGAGTAAAAACGACCCGTATTCTGGGGGTTATTTTTGCCCTGGAATTTATAAGAGATGATGCCGATAGTTATTATGGTGATTTCAGGAATAAGCTGTATGCCTTTTTTATTGAAAAAGGGGTTATTATGCGTCCTGTAGGAAATATCGTTTATATTTTGCCGCCGTATGTTATTTCAGCGGAAGAACTGGAAAAAGTTTATGAAATTATAGCGGAAGCTTTGGATAAGTTTTAATTTTACTGCGTAATACTATTGTGTTGAAAAATAAAATTGCAATAACGGCTTTGGCTTCCGTTTCTCCTTTGGGCGATTCGCCGGAATCTGTCTGGAAGGAATATCTTCGTCCGGAAAGTTTAATAAAGGAAACGAAAATCGGAGAACAGTCGTTTCCAGTTTCTGTTTTATCAGCTGCCTTGTTAGCAAAAATAGAGGCGCTGCGGAGTTCGGATATCAAGTATAAAGCTTTGGATAATTCGGTACTGTATGCACTTTTAGCTTCGAGAAATGCGGTAGCGATGGCCGGTTGGAAAGACCATGTGTTCGGAGTCAATATCGGATCGTCCCGGGGCGCTACGCAATTGTTTGAAAAGCATCATAAAGAGTTTTTGGAAACCGGAAGAACACAAACGCTTACATCGCCTACCACTACTCTTGGCAATATTTCTTCCTGGGTTGCCAATGATTTGAGAAGTGTTGGTCCGGATATTTCCCATTCCATTACCTGTTCTACGGCATTGCATGCGCTTTTAAACGGCGTGGCCTGGCTGCAATCGGGTATGGCGGATAAATTCCTGGTGGGAGGGAGTGAAGCGCCGTTAACGCCCTTTACAATGGCACAGATGAAGGCGCTTAAAATATATGCAACAACAACCGATGCGTTTCCCTGTAAAGCATTGGATCCCGATAAAAAAAGCAATACCATGGTTCTGGGTGAAGGAGCGGCAATTGCCTGTCTTGAAACCGGTGAAAGAGCAAATGCCCTGGCTTATGTGGAAGGAATCGGTTATGCTACGGAAGTTTTAAAACACAATATTTCCATATCATCGGATGCTGATTGTTTTCAGAAGTCGATGAAAATGGCTTTGAATGGTGTGCCACCCGAATCGGTAGATGTTATCGTGATGCACGCACCGGGAACTATAAAAGGCGATACATCGGAACTGAACGCGATCGCGAAAGTTTTCGGTGATGCAAAGCCTTTGCTAACGACCAATAAATGGAAGATCGGGCACACTTTCGGTTCTTCCGGAATACTGAGTGTTGAGCTGGCGTTACTGATGATGGAAAAGCAGCAGTTTATAGGCGTTCCTTATGTGCATGAACCTTATACAAGAGCGGCTAAAATCCGGAAAGTACTGGTCAATGCTGTTGGGTTTGGCGGGAATGCGGTTAGTGTCCTGCTGTCAAAATAAAACCAGGATTTAATCCTGGTTTGCTAAGTCTGAGAGTTTCTCGTATATTAAGTTTGATTCGTATCCTTTTCGGAGCAGGAAATCACAAAATTTCTTTTTCTTTTTGGCACTATTAGTTTCTTTTATAGTGTTCCATGTTGCGACTGCTAATGTTTCAAATGTTTCGAAATATTCTTCGGGCGTAAATTCCTTAAGTGCTGTATCGATATTGTATTTAGAGATATTCCGGAATTTTAATTCGTTAACGATCCTGATTTTCCCCCATTTTTTTATCCGGTGTTTTCCTCTGGCAAAACTACAGGCAAAACGTTCTTCATTGAGGAATTTATGCTCAATTAAGTGAACGGTTATTACATCAATAGCCTGCGGGATCATGTTCATTTCCCGAAGTTTTTTGACTACTTCGTCATGACAACGATCCTGATAACTGCAATAGTATTCCAGTTTTTTCGTAGCATCTTCAATTGTGTAGGATTTGTGATTGTTCTGCATCAATTTTAGCTGCTTTGAGGTTAGTTTTAAACGTTTATGTTGAGTTTTTTGTGTGTCTGGATAACAGCCTGTTCGTTTTTGTAATCAATCCATTCCTGTCCTTTCCATTTGCGCATAAAGTTATCAAAATGGCGCATTACAAAAACATTGTAAGCGGCTTTGGATAAATTGGTTATTTTGCATGGAAAAGCTCTTAAACTCATCGAGAATCCGGGAGTTAAGTACTTCATGTAATGCCAGTATCCTTCCGGCATATACAGCATTTCCCCGTGATTAAGGTTGCAAATAAGTCCTTTAGCCTGTTTTAAAGCCGGCCATTTTTCCAAATCAGGATTGTCAAAATCGATATCTTCCCTGGAGATCAGTGCGTGCGGTACTTTGTACAGATACGGTGTCTGGTCCGGATCAAACAGGATACATTGTTTTTTTCCGTGAAAATGGAAATGCAAAATGTTAGAGTAATCAATATCGTAATGAATGAAAACCTTGGAGTTTTCTCCTCCGAAAAACAGCATTGGCAATTGTTTTACAAGGCGTAAACCAATATCTGGCCATTTGAAATCATTTCGAAGTGAAGGAACTTCCTTCATTAAGTTGTATAGGAAAATACGGTAATTTGTGGGTTTGGATTGTAATAAGTCAATGTAGTCTGCCATTTTCATTTTGGCATGAGCCTCATTAAATCCATCTTCGTGGGAAACGGGTCTGTCATCATAAAGTGGCACCGTTTTGTCTCCCGCTATGTCTTTAATATAATTTAACTTCCATTTTTCATAAGCCGGCCAATCTTTGGTGAGCTGTTCAATGACTAAAGGTTTCTGTTTTTTTACGTAGTTGTTGTAAAAGTCTTCTTTTGAAATAGTTTTTACGCGCTCAATTTCTGTTAAATGTAAAGCCATAAGAAATGTTTATATTACTTATAAAAAGATGCTCCTATTTTATGCTATTAAACAGGAGCAAAGTTAAGAAAGCTTTATCTTATCGTAAAATTATTTTAAATTAAAATAAATTAAAAATTTAAAAAGTTTTCCAGGTTTATTTTTTTGCTGAGGCTTCCAGATTCCGTTCTATAGTGTGTCCTGGTCTTGACCATTTTGGTTTTTCTCCTAAGGCCTGGAATTTAGAATCTTCGGCTTCAACCGTTTCCGGCTGCATTAATTTTATAAATGGTTTCTGTGGTTGTAAGCCAAGCATTTCAAACATTTTCATGTCTTCGTTTACAT
Organism: Flavobacterium sp. UBA4197; assembly: GCF_002379575.1. Taxonomy (NCBI): domain Bacteria; kingdom Pseudomonadati; phylum Bacteroidota; class Flavobacteriia; order Flavobacteriales; family Flavobacteriaceae; genus Flavobacterium; species Flavobacterium sp. UBA4197. The sequence continues at coordinate 21,556 of NZ_DFUB01000025.1, read as the reverse complement.
CCGGGTTTGGCGTGGTTAACAGCTTGTCTCCGGCAAAGATAGAGTTTGCTCCGGCAAAGAAACACATGGCCTGTCCTTCTCTTGACATTTGTGTTCTTCCTGCAGAAAGACGTACCTGTGTTTCCGGCATGATGATTCTGGTTGTGGCAACCATTCGGATCATTTCCCAGATTTCTACCGGTTTTTCTTCTTCCATTGGTGTTCCTTCAACGGCTACTAAGGCATTGATTGGAACAGATTCCGGTTGTGGGTTCAAGGTGGACAGTGCTACCAGCATTCCGGCTCTGTCTTCGATACTTTCTCCCATTCCGATGATTCCGCCGCTGCAAACAGTAACGTTGGTTTTTCTTACGTTTTCAATGGTTTGTAAACGGTCTTCAAAACCTCTGGTTGAAATAACTTCTTTATAGTATTCTTCCGAAGTATCCAGGTTGTGGTTGTAAGCATATAAACCTGCTTCGGCCAAACGATGTGCCTGATTTTCGGTAAGCATTCCCAGCGTACAGCAAACTTCCATGTCCAGTTTGTTGATGGTTCTTACCATTTCCAGAACCTGGTCAAATTCCGGCCCGTCTTTAACGTTTCTCCATGCTGCTCCCATGCAAACACGGGATGATCCGCTTGATTTTGCTCTTAAAGCCTGTGCTTTTACCTGCTGAACAGTCATTAAGTCATTTCCTTCAACACTAGTGTGGTATCGTGCTGCCTGAGGGCAATAACCACAGTCTTCAGGACAACCTCCTGTTTTGATCGATAATAGTGTGGAAACTTGTACTGTATTTGGGTCGTGATTTTTTCGGTGTATTGTCGCTGCTTCGAAAAGCAAATCCATTAAAGGCTTATTGTAAATATCAATAATCTCTTCTTTTGTCCAATTGTGTTTTGTTGCGCTCATCCTTAGCATTTTTTTGATGCTTCAAAAGTAGGGAATTTGATTATAAGTATGAAATTTTGTTTGTTTCTGAATTTTGATGCGATTGGTGAATTTTTTTATTTTTTATTACTTGTTTTGAGATGCTGACTTTTTGTAGGATTCATAAGGGTTTTAGGATACTTTTTGTAGTGTTTTTTCTAAAAAATAACATTTTAGTATTATAATTTTTACACAAGAGGCTTTTTTCTTAGAAAGAAAATTTTATTTTTGTGAGAATTTTAACAAGTAATACTACGTGCTTTAATATGGGTGTAGTAACTAATGCCTTAGTTGGGAAAAGGTAAAGGGGTGTTTTTTAGGCACTTTAACACTAAGGGAGAAGAATTTTAGATAAGAAATCAATGGTGATTCGAAATGAAATACATAGTTTGTCTAAATAAAAAATATGCGGGTGTATAAAAAACTACTTTTCATATTTTTTGTTTTTTCACTGTTTTCTTGTAAAAAAGAAAAGACAACAACGGGCAGGGATGATTCAGAAATCCGCTCCCGTTATTTTCAGTTAGAGAAAATCGGCTGGAAATCGCGCGAATATTCCCAAAAAGTAGACGATATCAATTTTACGGCTACCGAAGTGCCAATTCAATATTACATTTTAAAAGACCAGGGAACGACTGATCTGTTTAAAGTGGACTCCCTGTATGAAGCTAACAAACAGGAACGGGTAGTTGAGTTTACGTTTCGTCAGGATCAGGAAAAAGATCTTTTGTCCGATCAATTTACCGGATTGCCTTATGCCGATGCGGTTAAATATATGGCGTTTGCCATCAATAACGATTTTTATGTGGTTACTTCCAAAAATGATACGATACCATGTAACGGCGTTTCCTTCGAGCGCAATTATAAAATAGCACCTTTCCAGAAAGTTGTGTTGTTTTTCTCCGGTATCGATCCCAATGAGAAAATTCAATTGGTTTATAAAGACAAGTTATTCCGTAAAGGAACATTGAAGTTTAAGTTTAAAGACACATTTACAGAAATATTATTATGATTCAAAAAATCAGAACGAGTAAGGTTACAAAAGTCGTTGCTATTTATTTAGCGATGATGTTGTTTTTAGAAATGGTTCAGCCAATGGCAGCGTATGCTTTAACCAATGGTCCTTCACAACCGGAGTTTGAATCGTTTACACCTATTGATACTTCCGATATGGTCGATCTGGCCAGCGGTGATCTTAACTACAATATCCCGATTATGGATGTGGGAGGGTATCCGTTAAACCTGGCATACAATACCGGAATTACCATGGATCAGGAAGCTTCATGGGTTGGTTTAGGCTGGGATTTGAATGTCGGGCAGATTAACCGACAAATGCGCGGTTTGCCGGATGATTTCAAAGGAGATGAGATGATCTATGAAAACAATATGAAAGACAATGTGACCATCGGGTCGAATGCAAACTTCTTCCTGGCTGGATTTGGTATTGGCGAGATGGCCATTCCAAGTATAGGACTTGGGGTGAAGTATAACAATTACGACGGTTTTGGATTCTCAGTTAATGGTGGTCTGAGTTATCAGATCAGTGATAACCTTTCTGTAGGGATGAATATGGAGTCTTCGTCTTCTGAAGGTGTTTCGGTATCACCAAGTGTGTCGTTCGATAAAAAGAAAACCGATAAAGATAAAAAGGATTATACATTAACCGGAAGTGTCGGAGTGAGCTTAAACAGCCGAAAAGGACTGGAAACACTATCGATGTCGTATAAGTCGACTAAGAATAACACCAATCTTAAAAATATAAAAGATAAGCGTGATGAATTGTCAGGCTCATTGTCGTTTGGGGATGCGTCTTTTACACCAACAAAACGCGTTGGAATGGTGTCGTCTAACTATATGTTTGGTGTGAATGTGGAAGGTGAGTTTTGGGGAGTGGAACCGGGAATGAAGTTTTCCGGATACCGAACCAGTCAGGGTATTAAAAGTTCTGAAAAATATAAAATAGAAAGAGGCTATGGTTATGAAAACAGCTATAGTGCAGGAAGTACTGATATCTTAGATTTTAACAGAGAGAAAGACAGAACGTTTAATAAAAATACAACCTCATTACCGGTTACCAATAATACATACGATTTGTATAGTATTCAGGGACAAGGAGTGTCGGGAATGTACCGTCCGTATAAATCACAAGTAGGTTTTGTATACGATAATTATGTACAGGACGATACAAATGGAGGAAGTTTAGGTCTTGAATTTGGAGCCGGTGGCGGTGTTCACTTTGGTTTCGATGCCACGATTACAAAAGGGAACAGTGCGACAGGATTGTGGGTGAGCAGTAATCCTGCTTTGGCACGATTTAGAGAGAAAGTGAATGGTAACCGACTGGATTATGAAAAAGTGTTTTTCAAAAACATCGGTGGAAACCATGTTGATAAAGAATTAAACTTATTCGATAGCGAATTGGGAGCTTATGATCCGATTAAACTTGAAATCGGAGGATCTAAGTTTTCAAGAAATACGATGCTGAACTATTCCAGAAACGGCAGTTATTTACCGGGAGCCAGCTATGTGAAAAGACAAGGGCGTTTGGGTAGAAATCAGGTTATCCAAAAATTAACCCGTACGGAAGCACAAAAATTTGGTTTTAAAACCCAATTTAGCCCGTACTCGTTAGCTGGAAAACACGATCATCATACTTCAGAAGTACGAGTTATAAAAGAAGGTGGTGAACGCTATATCTACGGACGTGCAGCGTATAACTCCATTAAGAGAGAAGCTACGTTTGACGTGGGAAGTAATCCGGGGGTAAACTGTTCTAAAGGAATGGTAAATTATAACCCGGGTAGTGATAACTCAGCCAATAACAGTAAAGATGGTGATCAGTATTTTAACCGGGTTACAACTCCGGCCTATGCGCACACGTATCTGTTAACATCTGTTTTGTCGTCCGATTATCAGGATTTAAAAGATGACGGTCCTACGGATGACGATTTAGGAACCTATACCAAGTTTACCTATAATAATACACAACCGTATAAATGGCGTATTCCGTTTAAAGAAAATGTAGCCAATTATGACGAAGGTTTACGTTCCAGTAAAAAGGATAATAAAGGAAACTATCAGTATGGTGAAAAAGAAATGCTTTATATCAAAAAAATTGAAACGAAAACACACGTTGCTATTTTTGAGATTTCACCACGTAAAGATGCCTATGGTGTAAAAGGTGAAAACGGAGGTATTGGACTGGATTCCAAATCGTATAAACTGGATAAAATTTCATTGTATTCGAAACCGGAATACCTGGCGAATCCGACTGGTGCAACACCTATTAAAGTGGCGCATTTCGAATATGACTACAGTTTGTGTCAGGGGGTTGAAAACCACGAAAACGCAAACATGTCGGGTGGCGCGTACGACGGTCAAAAAGGAAAACTGACGCTAAAAAAACTATACTTTACCTATAAGAAATCCAATATGGGTAAATACGCACCGTATACTTTTAATTACGGGTATAATCCTTCTTACGATATGAAGGCTTATGATATCTGGGGGAATTACAAACCGACTGCCGCAAATGTGGGCTGCGGAACAAACGATGCGTTGTCAAATACCGAATACGGATATGTGGATCAAAAAGACAGAGCTGCTGCCAATCAATATGCATCGGCCTGGTTAATCAATAATATTAGTTTGCCATCCGGCGGTAGAATTGAAATGAATTATGAGGCCGACGATTATGGCCATGTCCAGGATCGCGATGTGATGGAAATGTTTAAAGTAGTAGGAGCCGGTAGTGCGCCATTAACATCCCTAAGTCAGTTAAACAATACAAAACTATATGAATCATTTAACCCTTCGCGTTATTTGTACATCAAATTAGACGACTCTAATTTTCAAGACTTCCATGAGCGTTATATCAAGCCAATACAAAATGACCCGGTTTATTTTAGGTTTTTAGTGAATATGGCGCAAAATGATAATAACAAATACGATTATGTGACGGGGTATCTAAACGTGGTCAAAAATCAAACCTATAACTTTATTCAGGATGGTAACGGTGATAGTTATGTGTCTATCAAAATCGAAATGGTAAACCAGGGCGACGGTGGTAATCCGGAAGTGAATCCGATATCGAAAGCGGGTTGGTATTTCGGAAGACAAAACCTGAACCGCGTGGTGTATAGTATGAACAATGAAGAGGACACTAACAATCTTGAAGGGGTTGTTATGGAACTTATCGGTTGGATGCCAACGTTGTTGGATATTTTCAAAAGTCCAAATGGAAAACTAAAAGAGAAAGGAATTGCCAGCAAATTTATCTCCGGAAAATCATGGATTCGTTTAATGCAGCCGAACCGTGAAAAAATCGGTGGCGGTAGTCGTGTAAAAGAAGTTAAAATGCATGACGAATGGCAGATAATGACCGATAATCCAAGTGATGAGCTATACAAACAGCATTACGGTCAGGTATATACCTACAAAACAGAGCAAGGGAAGACATCCGGAGTGGCGAGTTATGAGCCGATTGGGGCAAAAGACAATCCTTTTGTGGAGCCTTTCTACGATAAAACCACTAAGAGTTTATTGTTAGGTCCTGAAACCGAAAACTATATCGAAAAACCTTTTGGGGAATCGTTTTTCCCATCGCCAAAAGTTACCTATAGTCGGGTGACGGTTAAAAACCTTGAAAGAGGAAAAGCATTAGGACCGCGTGATCCTGCTATGGTAAAACGACACGCTACAGGACATGTGGTAACCGAATTCTATACGACTTACGATTATCCTACCGTGGTGAGTTATACCCCGATGTCATCGCGTTATGATAAATCGGATATCCTGGCGAGTTTGTTAAAAATCAATGTTAGAGATCATTTAACATTGTCTCAGGGATACTCGATTCATACCAATGATATGGATGGTAAAATGAAGAGCCAGCGTATTTATGCCGAAGGACAAACGGCCTTTATTTCCGGAGTGGATTATAAATATAAGGAATCGCCAAATACGCCTAAGAATCTGGGGAAACTAAACAATGTGGTGACTACGATTGACGGTTCCGGAAAGATCGGTTTAAAACTGGTAGGTGTGGATTACGATGTGATCAACGACTTTAGAGAAAGTAAATCGGTAACACAAACGGCTGGAATTCACTTTAATACCGCTGGTATTCCGTTGTTTATGGTTTTTGTGATTATACCGGTTCCGCTACCGAGTTATTCGAAACACGAAAATCAGATCCGAACTGCGGTAACGACAAAAGTGATTCATACAAGTGGTATTCTGTCTGAAAAAATTGCCTATGATGCCGGCGCGAAAGTGTCTACTAGAAATACGGCATGGGATGCCGATACCGGACAGGTATTGTTGACACAAACGACCAATGAATATAACGATAATTACCACAGTTTTACCTTCCCGGCATACTGGGCATATAAAGGAATGGGGCAGGTAGCAAAAAATATCGGATTGGAATGTAGTATTTCTACTAACGACAACACCGATAGATATAAAATTGATGGTTATTATGCCGCCGATTATTTAATGGATGGTGATGAAGTATGGATTACTGGTATGAATAGAATGGAACAGGATAAAACCCTTTTTGCCTGGGTGGTTAAAACGAGCGGAGATAAATTTATGCTGATCGATCGAAACGGTTTGCGTGTAACGCGAGATCACATCCTGTTTGGTAAAATGAAGGTAATCCGATCCGGTTATCGAAACATGTTGGAAGATCCTATGGCTGGAGTAACGTCGATTAGAAATCCGCTTTATAAATATAGCGGAAATGATCCGGAGTTTGCAATATTGAGATCAAACATAGGACCGACTCCGTATCTCTCTGCAGACTATAATAAGCACAGAATCATCGCGGCCTCGGCAGTAGAATACAATAATATCTGGGCGGCGCAATGTGAATGTGATTTGCCAAGAATGACTTATGAAAACGGAAACCTTGTTTTTGAATATGAAAAAGACAACAATACCGGTGACCCGGATGATATTGCCGCCAACTCGTATAACCCGTATTTGTATAATGTATTAGGAAACTGGAGAGCTAATAAATCGTATGCGTATTTGACCGGAAGAAATTTCACGCCAAATGCGAATGATCTGAATCCAACGCTTCGAAAAACAGGTTTCTTTAACAATTTTGATCCGTTCTATGTTTACAGTGCAGCAACGGGCAAGTGGGAGAAGAATTTAATCTATGCCGGTTTTGGTAAATGGACTTTTGCTTCCCAAGTGACGCAATATAATCCATATGGCCAGGAAGTGGAAAACAAAGATGCCTTAAATCGTTATTCGTCGGCACTTTACGGTTATAATAATCGTTTCCCAATGGCGGTGGCATCCAATGCAAAATATAAAGAAATGGCTTTTGACGGCTTTGAAGATTATGATTTCTCTACCTGTCTGACGTCGGCCCATTTTAATTTCCATGGACTACTTAAACCAAATGAAGTAACCGTTTCGTCGAAACAATCACATACCGGTAGAAAGAGTTTGAAAATTGAGGCAGGGAAAAAAGCGCTGCTTAAAAAACAGGTGGTTTCCTGTGTGGAAGTACAAAGTCCTACAGCGAAAGTGAAACCGGCAGATAAAGTATTAGCTAAAGACATTAAAAAATAGTAGTAGAGATGATTCGTATAAAATTGAAAAATTTAGTTTTAATAGTGTTTTTGCTATGGTCGGGTGTCACGGTCTTGGCTCAGGTTTCTCCGGAAGAGAGACAGGCACTGATCGATATATATCACAGTACTAACGGTAGCAAATGGAAGAACAATAAAGGTTGGGATGTTAACAATCCTAAATCGGTGGTGACTTCCTGGGATGCTGCAAAGAAAACAGGATGGTATGGGGTAACGGTTAAAGACGGCCATGTTACCGATATTGTTTTAAGTGACAATAATCTGGAAGGGGAATTAAAAGCCGACCCGGATGCTTTCCAGGCGTTGACTCGTTTTTTAATTAACGGTAATAAAGTAACCGGCGAATTAGCTGAGGATTTGCTGGAACCTATGGGAGATTTACCTGTGTTTAAGGACGATGCTCTTTCAGTGACAGCAGCAAAAGGTACTACAACTAAGAGTGCTGCGAATACAAAAACAACGGGGGAAAAGGTTGCGGTTGCGGATAAAGCAACGACTGTAACAAACGATAGAGTAAAATGGAGTTCATGTACCAAAGACAATATCTATACTCCTACCGTAAAAACGATATTCCTGAATTTTATAAAATATTTGGTTAATGCCAAAAATAGTGGTGTGCCTGATTATATGATCGAGGGGACTAACCCGCCGGAATTTAACGCATTAAAACCGTTTATAACGGATCCGTATCCTAAAATTACGCACTTCGGTACCGATGTAGACCCTTCGAATAATCGTTTAAGGGAGATGCGTTTCTCTTTTACAGGGGACCATGGTGAGCACGATGTTCGACTTTATGGTGATTTTTCGGATATCGCTCTTGTTAACTTTGACATCGATTTAGGGGGATATACCGATTCCGATCATTATTTGAATTTGCAAGGAGATTATTCAGACAATTATCCAGGCTATAGAATCCATTTAAAGGAATTTGAGGTCATGCATATTAATTTCTGTCCGGATAAATTGCCGATCTGTGACGAAAAAACAAGAATTCAGTTGTTGAGTTCTACCAATCAGGCAACCTTATGTGCCGGACAATTTATTAAAGTGGTCGTATATCCTTATATGTCCGCTGCCGAGTACAACATCCGAATTGTGAAATCGGACGGAACAGTTATCGATTTGAATACGATATATGGTACGAATGAGATATATATCAATTCGCTGGATGCAGGTACTTATACCATTATTGTAAATGGAGTGAATTATGACGGAGGGTGTACGTTTTCCGGTCAGTTAGATGATGTAACCGTGCAAAATTGTACAACGTTTTGTGCGTCGAATAATACAACATCGCCTATTGTAAAACAGTTGTATCTTAATTTATTGAATCATTTGATTTCAAAAATGCAGACCGACGGGTATATCGCCAATGGTTATGCACCTTCACAACTGATTTCATTATCGCCTTATATCTCTGATCCAAATCCTAAAATTTATAATGCGCATTTTGCAAATAACGGAGAGTATTTCCGATTCTCATTTGCGAATCATGGAAGCGATTATGATGTTTCGCTTCGTTATACACCTTATACAACCGTAACCGGTTTGGATATGTCTGGATATGTGTCGACTGCTTCAGTCACGACTTTGCCGGTACTTTTAAACACAAGTGTATACCAGCCGAATCACACGGTTAAACATGTTAATTTTTGTCCTCCGGCACCGGTTTACTGTACAACAGTTAATCCAAATGCTCCGGTGATCAAAAACTTGTTCCTTAATTTGATCAATAAATTAAGAACGCTTCCTAATGCAAGTGTACCGAATGGTTTTACCTGTACGGAATTAACCGTTTTGGCACCGTACATTACCGATGTTAATGCTAAAATCTACAACTTTAATAATACAGGTAATACGATTTCATTCTCGTTTAACCCGCATGGAGCGCAATATGACGTGGTAGTTCCGCTTCTAAGTAATTTAAATATTACCAATGTGGAATTCAACAATTATTTTTTCCCGGATACACAGGCGACGTTTAAAACAACGTTCAGTAATGGTTCGGTGATTAACACAGGAACGGTAAAGCATATCAATTTATGTCCGGATGAGTTATACTGTGAGTCGCACGTGGCTATTGTTGTAGATGAGTCGGGATCGTTGGACGATACTGAAATCCGAAAAATCAAAAAACAACTAAAAGCATTTGTACAGCAACAGGCTGATACGAATGATAATTTAGGAACGAATATCTATATTTCCCTGATCGGTATGTCCGACAGTGATACTTATAACAGAGGCGATGCAATCATGCAGGTTAAAGTTACCAATGGGTCGACTTTAAATCAGTTTAATAACTGGATTAACGGTTTTGGTGCCCGATACGGTCAGACCGGAATCAGTCATGGTTCGGATTACTGGAATGGTGCCTTGCAAAAAGCATTGCAGGCTTCGATGAAGCCTAAGGGGGTTATTATGATTACCGATGGTTGTCAGACGGCCAATGTTTCGACGTTGGTTAATACGATGAAATTGTTTGATAATTATAGAAATCCGGCGAACCCAACTACGCCATTAACGCCAAACGGTCCGCATTTATATGTACTGGGAATCGAGAATGGTTTCTATGTAGATTCGGAAACGGTTGTAAGTCAGCGAATGGCGCAAAACCAGGATCCTAATCTGAATCCTGCTTTGGTAGCACCTACTTTGCAAACTGCCGATTTCGCCCGAATTGCCGCGGTTGAACATACCGATGTAATTCAAACACAAGCCGAGTCACGCCTTAGAAAATCATTAAAATTCTTATTGGGTTATCCTGCAGATCAATTCCCGGTAGCCAGTATGGATTATTTTAAACCGGCTGATTATTATGGACATGATAACTTTACTATTCTGGGATCTGACGATCGTTATATTTCAGAAAAATTAGTCGATAGCCAAATCTCATGTGGAATCTCCATTACGAAAGATTTTTGTGAAGATTGTTATTCGTTCCAACCGGAACCCGGACAGGAATATATTTTAAGTGCTTGGGCAAAAGAAGAAACGAACGAACAGCTTAAAACATTTACGAACCCTGCAATTACGCTGATTTTTTATCACAATAAGCAGGCATTGCCACAACACGAAATAGGAAGAGTTACAGCAATTCCTTCCGGTGAAATTATCGATGGATGGCAACGCATTTTTACCAAGTTTAAAATTCCGTATTCGTCAACAAGTGCCATCAATAATACTATTTCAATTGGAGTGGAGTTGGCGAATAACAGTCCGAGTATCCCGGTTTATTTTGATGATATACGCGTGCATCCGCTAAAAGGTAGTATGAAATCATTTGTATACGATCCGGAAACCTTTAAGCAGATGTCGGAATTAGACGATAACAACTACGCTACTTTTTATGAGTATGACAACGAAGGTGGATTGGTACGTATTAAAAAAGAAACGGAAAGAGGTGTGAAAACCATTCAGGAAACCCGTTCCGGAAGTGTAATTAAAAACTAAAGGGAAGTTATGGTACATAAAATCATCACATCCGTTTCCATCCTACTCATGGGGTGTCTGGTTCAGGCACAAACTGTAGGAGAGGTTTTTAAGAAAATTACAGCCGGATACAGTATCGCACAACCGCTACAGTATAAAACCGACTATAAACTGTTTAAAGATTATAAGTCGACTAAGGTAGAAGAAAACTATAAAGGTGTCTTTTATAAAAATGCGGCAAACGAAGTTTACATCAAAATCAACGATACGGAGATTATTAATACGAAAAAAACCAATATAAAAATCAGCCACTCCGAAAATGCAATGGTCGTTTCGAATCCGGTTAATAATTATTTTGGGGAAGCCGATTTTAATAAAGTATTCGAATTGTGTAAGCTGAATTCGTTTAAAGATTTTAAAACCTATTGGGAAATTATTCTGGAGCCGAAAGCGCATTCCGGACTGACCTATTCCAAGATCGTCTTAAACGTGTCGAAGACCTATTTTATACAAAAACAGATCTTTTACTATAACACGGGAATTAATTTTTCCAAAGAGTATAAAGGAACAGATGTTAACTATCCGAGACTGGAAGTGGTTTATAGCGATTATAGCAGAAAAGCAATTCCTCCTTCGGTTTTTAATACACAAAACTACCTTTCTTTCTCCGGTAAGAATAGCATTGTTTTGGCTCAGCGGTTTAAAAAATACGAAATAATTGATGAACGAATTATTTCTAATAATATAAAATAAAAATCAGATATATGTATATCCCTAAGCGTTTATTTATTTTAGTATTTACACTATTTACAGCGTTTGTTTTTGGACAACAGGAAGAAACTTTGGGCACGATTAGTTCGGGTAGCCAGTTGCATAGCCTACCTATGCTACAGATTACCGATCCGAAGTATGCCTCTTTGAATCAGCAGAATGTGCTGACTTCTATTGATCCTGCTGTATATATTCATTTTGGTTTCAAGGATCTTGCAAGTGATCTAACGGCTTATCAGGCGCAATATTCTTGTGAGGTGAAATTGAGAGTTGTACCCTATAACAACCAAAATGGAACTTTGGCACCTTATGCTGTCAAGTTGAGAATTGTGCACGATAACCTAACCGAAAATGTAAAATTCGACGATTATTCGATTTATAAGTTGCCGGGCATCCATAAAGCGGATGTAGCGGTAGATGAAGTCGTGTATAGAGATTTATCGGGACAAATTATTCCTACCGTTACTAATTCTACAGCGTTCCTTCAGCTTCGTTTTAAAACGGACCGCTATTACAATATCAAAAATACAACGGTAAATCCGGTTACCAGAAGACTTATTAAGTACAATGGTTTGACGGAAATGGTGGTTAACAATGTAAGTGACGGAGCCGAAGAACTGGAAATTAACTGGACACGTTATATCGATGCGCCAGCGACAGAATATGAACTGGAATGGACCTGGGTGGATAACTATGGGCCAAACGGAAATAAATTGATGCCCAATCAGATTGCTTTAACAGAGCAGGATTTTAAACTGAATAGTACAAGAATACAAACCAAAGAATTAAAATATAGAATTCCATTGGTATTCTCAAAGGGGTATTTGGTATACCGGGTAAGACCGGTAGGACGATTCCTGGACGATACGAAAAAGAGTTATTACGGAACCTGGTCTTCTGGATTGGCGGGTAACTTTCAAAATGTAGGTAACTGGGGGACTTTCCTGGAAATTGATGCCGATCATGAAGTAGGTAAAAAGAACTGGCAATACCAAGCTTCTTTTGCCGAAGATGGTAAGAAAAAAGAAGTGGTAAGTTATTTCGATGGTACGTTGCGTAATCGTCAAACGGTTACTAAAACCAATACGAATAATAAAGCCGTTGTTGGAGAATCGGTTTATGATAATCAGGGACGTGTTGCTGTTGAAGTGTTGCCAACACCTATCGAAGCTTCCGGTATTCGCTATTACAGGGACTTAAATAAAAATGATAACAATCAGGTTTATACCCATCATGATTTCGACTGGGATCGACTGAATGGATTAATCTGTGAGCCGATATTGCCGCCGGGAATGTCAAAAAGTTCCGGAGCCAGTAAATATTATTCGGAACAAAGTGCACCTGTAGCAAACTATCAGGATTTTGTGCCAAATGCGAATAAATATCCTTTTTCTCAGATTGAATATACGCCGGATAATACCGGAAGAATCCGAAGAAAAGGTGGTGTAGGACAAGAACTTCAATTGGGTACCGGTCACGAGATGAGCTATTTTTACCTGCAACCGGACCAGGAAGAATTAAACCGACTTTTTGGATATAAAGTAGGAGATTTCAAACGTTATAAAAAGAATATAGTTGTCGATCCGAACAAACAGGTTAGTGTTAGTTATCTGGATCCTCAGGGAAGAACGATTGCTACAGCACTGGCTGGTGACAACCGGAAAGACGAGCCAATGTCGTCGTTGGAGGATGAAACCAATAACGCATTACACGAAATGACAACAACCAATATGATGTCGAATAACGATGCCTATACTACCGGAATAAACGGGATATTACAGGATGGCGTACGATTAAATAGTCAGGTGGGAGTTGTGAAGGAAGAAGCGTTAACTCTTAACTATGGTTTGACGCATGCTACGAATACCTATAACGACTACTGTATGGGTGGCAAATACTATCCTTTTGTGTTTGACTGGAAGATGAGTCTTTTGGACGATTGCGGTAATGACATGCTGGTTGATTCGAATGGGGGTGGAATCGCTCAGATAGGAATGATAAATCTGAATTCCTATACACCGAATGCGCCAGCGATTTCATTCAATAAAAGTTTAACATCCAGTGTGTTGAAAATCGGATCGTATACTTTAAATAAGGATATCCGCGTGAATCAGGTTGCTGTCGAGCAATATGCAGACGATTATATCGCACAAATAAGACAGTCAAGCAATCCGTGTTTTCCGAGTTTAGCAGGTTCTACAATCGATATTAGCGAAGAAGACTGTCACGTGACGTGTAGAAGTTGTGAGGAAGCACTGATTTGTAGTTATTTAGCACTACAGACATGTCAGTCATTTAGAATGACCTTCCCTGCCGGCACAGATGAAAGTGTATTGGGAGATGTTGGGAATAGAGAATATTACGTTTTATTGGCAGAACAAAAATATGTAATCGATAACCTGAACAGCAATTTTGCAGGAAGTTGGTTTGTCTATAACGGATCACTATTTGTGGATCAGAACGGACTTGTTTCACAGTATCTAATCAATACCTATGTGACTCGCTTTAAAAAGGAGTTTAGAGGATTATTAGAGGGTTGTAGAGAATTGTGTATACAGCCGGGCGATACCTGTAATATCAATACGAGCATGTTACTGTCGGATGTTAGTCCGCACGGTCAATACGGATCCATTGCAGGAATCGATTTTCCAACGGCGCAACCAGGTGGAATAAACGCGCCAGCTGGTAATGTTGACGATACCCTAAGTTTGTTTAATGAAAACAATCAATTGTTATATGGCGGTTCTTCTGTTCAGACGTTTATCGATTTGGATACCGGATTAACCGTTACACAAAATGTATCGAACTATAACTGGAGACGACCGGCTACGCCATATATGGATGATAATGGTGATTTTGCGAAGGTAAAAGTCGAAAGAATTAATTACAATACTTATATCCCTGAAATTATGCCTTCGGCGAGTGTCGAAGATGATCCATTGGATCCGACTTCATCCAATAAATATGTGCGCCCGCAATATTTAAGAAATGTAACCGACTTTGTTAATAACTGGCAAGCAAGCTGGGCGGAATCGTTACTACCTTACCACCCGGAATACCAGTATCTGAAATACAATAAAGCCATTTGTGCCAAAACAAATTCGGCTGGTGATAACTCCGATAGCTTTGACGAGAAACTTAAAAATACCGATTATACCAATGTCTTTACGACAAATGGATTGGTTCAGAATTTAATTGCCCTTTCAGCTAATGATCCTTTCTATAACGGACAAATTACAGCGACGCCATCATCGGGGATTAACTACGATGCCGAAACTACGAATGATTTTAGTCTGAGAAAAAATTTATTGCTGGAAGCGATGAATACGAATTACGAAGGTATTAAATTGGCGAATAACGCCCGATTAAATATGCTTCAGACAGCTTATTATACCACTGTCTTCGGTAATGGAATTGCACCGGCTTCTACTTATCAAAGTTTGGTGACCACACCGGTTAACCAATTACTTCCAATTCTTAATGCGCTGAATCCAACGGAAAAAGAGCGTGTTTGGAAGAGCTTTATGAACAACTATATCGCGTTTAAACAAAAAACAAGAACGGTATTCTCTCATATTTATGCTTTACGTAATAGTGGGTATAACGGTTGTATCGGCGACGTACAGAACGTTGATACTTTTGTAACGCTGTTCGAAAAATATAATACAACAGGTAATTATAGTAACCTGTTACAACGAATCAACCAGGCTTTTGCAACTCCGGTTCCGACAACGCCTGCCGGTACGATACTAGCTTGTTCGACTACTACCGTTGGATATTATAAAAACAAAGAAAAACGATTTATATCGGCCGATTATGGCTTTAACTCCGGTGTTCCGGGAGCACAGGCCATTGCCGATGCTACTGCCGATGCCGATGCAAATACCTATTACCAAACTGGAAAATGTCCATTATTAGTAGACACCGAAAGTTTGTTAAAAGGATTGATCAATCCTTCTTTCCAGAATCAGGGATTATTGCTGTACGGTTTTAATGCCTATAGTATGCCGATGCTAACACCGGATTTATTTAATTCGGTATTGTTAGACCCGGCTGCTTATGCAGCAAACCCACAAAATGTGACTATTAATGGAAGTGTTGTAAATGGAGGTGCAAGTTTGAACCTTACGTTTAATACGGCTAGTGGTAGTATTGCAGAGCCAATCGAACTTAAGATTCTAACACAGTCTTTATCTATAGGGTACTATATGAATGGTTGTAACGAAACGGTACCAGCTCCTACATGGACGACCTATAATACAAACTTTAAGATTGTTGATTTCAAGAATATTTATTATGTACCGGGATCGTTTAATCCGTTAAACAATACGTATAAATTCCAGATTGTTGCGGTTCTAAAACGACTTACGGGAACAAGTTGCCCGGCGTTAGAAGAGGTGGTTCTTGAAGGAACGATTAAAGCAGCTATCGGACAATGTAGTTTTGGGGATGCAGCTGGTGAAACAGGTGAAAATTGCGACAAACGCGTGCGCTTTGAAAAAGCATTGGTACGCGTTATGAATGCGTTAAAAGGAACGAATCCAAATATTCCGGGACAATTGTTTACGTCTGGGATAGCATTAAAAGGAGCTCCGAATGATAATTATACCTATGGTAGCAGTGTTATGCCGGAGGTGTTAAATGATCTTGCCTTAAATTCATCTTGGTCGTGTAGTGTGAATACCAGTTTTACCGTTAATGGTCCAAGTCCGTTTACGATTTATAATCTGGTGAACGAATTTGGAAATCCATCTTTCCTTCCGGGAACTTTTTATAGAGTAACGGGAATAAAGATTGAGAAAAATATGGTGAATGGTGTTGTAAGTGGTGATGATAAAATAACAATCAGTTATCTGGATCTGAAAGATCAGGTGTTTACCCTAAACGGACGTATCACACCATTAAATTATAGTTGTATCTGTACGGAAGAAGTTTCTCAGACAGAAGCTATAGGAGCGAACTTCTTAAACCTGACGAATCATCTTTGGAGCGCAGGAGGTCCTATTTCACATGGCTTTTTAGATGGATATAATCCTGTTCAGATGCAGGCTGTAGCTCCATATATTGCTGGAAATAATCCAACGGTAAATCAATATGCGACACACTGGTCGGATGGACTATCGACTTATGATGGTATCAAGTTTAATTTCTTTTCGGGTTCTCAGGAATGTCAGTTTATGTTGCCACTTTATGCTTATCCGGGAAGAGGTTCTACTACGACGAATTATGCTTCACAGATTACACATTTCTCGAATTTTAAAATACTTGAAAATTTAGGTAATAATACGTATGCTTTTAGTGTTTTTGTTCACCATGGTTCTTATAGAGTTAGTAGTGGCCGATTTAATATGGTCTATCCGGCTGGAATTCAGGAAGCTCGTGGCACGATAAGCTGCCTTCAGCAAACGTTCTGTGAAGAGGAATTCGGGGTTACGAATGCACTGACATCCGTGTTAAAGGATCTTATACAGCAGCAAACAGTAGCCGACGGTGCTACTGCCAATGGATTACCGGCTTTAAATACGTATGTTCAGTTATCTGGAGCGGCTCCGTCAGCCAGTATCAATAATTTCTACAAAGTAGAAAATACGGCCAGTTCTCAAATTGGATTTACGTTTGCCAAAGAATCGGAATGTGAAGTAGTGTTTACGGTACCGGGTGTTTCATTTGCAAATGTTACGAATATTTCGGGATTGTCATTTACCAATACACAATCGGGTAATTTTACGGCTACGGTTACCACCAATACAGGGGCGCAAATTATTGCCAACGGTACCAGTAAATGTATCACTGCACGAAAATGTAATGCTGTAATTCAGGTGCCTTGCACCTCTTGTATACCGCCAGCAGTTGCTCCGTCGGTTTGTGTGCAAAAATGGCTGGAGTTTCGCGATATTATGGACATCGTACAAGGTTATCAAATGCCGGATCATCTGGCTCAAGATGCGAAATATTTCTGTGAAGCTAACTTAGGATATCTGGTTACAGATTATATCCATTATTTGAATATAACGGGAGCTTACGATGTTAGTATGCCGAGCTTTATAACGATAAGTGAATTTGGAGCAACCAAATTGAATTATGGTTATAATGGTACACAAATGGTTATCAATGCCTATGCAGCGTATTTGCCGACGCATCCTTCTGTTACATGGAGTGAGTTCGTAGACCTGTATATGACGGAAAATAAAATTTGTCCTCCGGCACCAATGGTTCCGACCATCGATATGCAAGTAGATAATATTCCTACTGCTTGTGAGATTTTTGTAAACTCGGTACAACAGACTTATATTCAAGAATTAAGAGAGGAATATTTTATTGCAAAACGAGAAGAATTTAAACAAAAATATATTCAGGCCGCTATCAACGGGTTACAAGAATCGTTGAATAAAGTGTCTTATGATAAAGAATACCAGTATACTTTATACTATTATGATCAGGCAGGAAACTTAGTACAAACGGTTCCGCCTCAGGGGGTATCCCGATTAACACCGGCTACCGACAGTACGATTAATGAGATTAGAAATATATTCCCTAACGAAGAACAAGGGATGGTAAATGGTCTTGTTGTCGATCCAAATCACACGATGAAAACGCTATATCGTTATAACTCGTTGAATCAGTTGGTATGGCAGCAAACACCGGATGGTGGTGAAACGCGATTTGCATATGATCAGTTAGGGCGTATTATTGCCTCGCAAAATGCAAAACAGGCGGCAATGCCAAAACCAAGATTCAGTTATACACGATATGATGGTCTGGGACGAATTGTGGAAGCTGGGGAATATATTCCTGGACAAGCGTATATTAACGATGAAGGGAATGTTATGATAGGAGGTTCTCCGGTAAGTGATCTGGGAACACACGATTATACCCGCTATGAGGTGACGCGAACACTTTATGATACTCCGGTTGCGAATAGTACCAGTTGGTTTGAATCGTATTCCGGAAACAATAATCACAAAAGGGTTACGGCTGTATTAGTGTACAGTGTTCTGGATGAAGGGGTAGACCTGGATAGAATGGACATTATCGCGAACGACCGTTATGATAATGCGATTTTATATGATTATGATATCCACGGAAACGTAAAAGAACTTATTTATCATACGAATAAAGAGATCTTAAAAGAATTAAATCAGGATGTCAAAAAAGTGATCTACGATTACGATCTGGTTAGTGGAAACGTGAATAGTGTAACCTACCAACCTAAAAAAGCAGATCAGTTTATTCACCGTTATGAGTATGATGCGGATAACCGAATCACACAGGTTTATACCAGTAAGGATAAAATCGTTTGGGAAAAAGAAGCGAAGTACGACTATTACGAGCATGGACCTTTAGCACGTCTTGTTGTTGGAGATAAGCAGGTTCAGGGATTGGATTACTTCTATACGCTTCAAGGTTGGTTAAAAGGAGTGAACTCAGAACGTCTAGGTACAATCACACTTAGAGGCGCCTTCACCAACTACGATATCGGTGGCGATGGAGAGATTTTCAGTGGAGCCGCTAAAGATGCTTTTGGATTTGGATTGAATTATTTTAGAGGGGATTACCAGTCGAGACACCATGTTAACAATGGTGCGGATAATATGCCTTTAAGTTATAGTTTAACAAACGATCTTGAAAGAGATAGGAATTTGTATAACGGAAACATTAAAGAGATGGTTACTTCTTTAATGGATTTGAGGCAGACAAATTTATCATCGCAGTATAATTATTATTCATACGATCAGTTAAACAGAATTAAGGGTATGAATTCCCTTAATATTAATGATTTGTTAGGATTGTTTACAGAGGAATCGTATCGATCGCAATATTCGTATGACAGAAATGGTAACTTATTGACATTAAATCGTTGGGCGCCTACCCAAAAAAATTCTGGAAGAAACCAGTTAATGGATGAATTAAGTTATACGTATCAGGATGGGACGAATAAGTTGACGCATATTAATGATACTGTTCCTAACGGAGCGTTTACCAATGATCCGTCGAATCCGAATGATACTTCTCTGGATATTGATAATCAGGAGCGAGATAACTATCAGTACGATGAGATTGGTCAGTTGATCCGTGATGAAAAAGAAGGCTTGAATATTGTTTGGAGAGTCGATGGAAAAGTGAAAACGGTAAACAAAGCCAATGGAACCGTAATCGATTTCGAATATGACGGTTTAGGAAAAAGAATTGCTAAAAGCGTTACCAAAGGAAGCAATGCAACGACTACTTTCTACCAACGCGATGCACAAGGAAATGTATTGAGTACCTATGAGATGGTGAAGAAAGCTGGGGAAGGGATTAGATATTACCTGGTGGAACAGGATATTTACGGAAGCAGTCGTCTTGGGGTTGAAAAAGGAAGAAAAGAGCTTAATGCAGAAAGTGGAAGAGGAATTGCGTTACGAATGGATGCGATGATTGCTTCGGCACAGATTGCAGATAATGTCTCGCAGGCTTTATTAACAACACCGTCTTCAATTTGGGGATTATCGTTTAGTGGAAATAACAATGTTACTTGGGGCGATGGCGACAAGAGTATCAATTTCTTTGATCAATCTGGAGCGAAAACACAGGACTTTGAAATCAGAACGAATTTCAAAATTGTTGGAGGTTCAGCGATGACAGTAAATCAAAATCATGCGTTAGTAACTTTAGATGGTGCCAGAAGACCGGAATACAAGCAATGGGACAATAGTGTGGCACGTATCGTGATTAAGAGAAATGGCAATGGTGCTTATGTGCCGGCATTAGAAATTGAAAAGTATACGAAAAGGTTCCACCGTTATAAACCGTTCTTTGTTTTCCACAGACGTTGGAATTATAGAAACTATAAAACCGTTTGGACGTATGAGTTGCGAAATGCGATACCGGAAACCGAATGGAATTTCCATGCGAAGGTATCGGTGAATGGCGATAATTTTAGTCCAGAGTTTACGATTAACGGAAATGTTTACACGTCGAGAGATTTTATCGGTAATGTAACACAAGAGTTAAACGGACCGGAATCGGACGATTACAGAGATTTCCCGGAACCAAATGCGGTTTGGAATACTTTGGGTAAAACCACAAAAGAGTATGGAAATGTGGAAGGAAACAATCTTAGAAATTCTTTCCAGGGGGTTCCTGTTGAAATGTGTGATTTCACCTATACTGTGAATAATGGTCAAGGGTCGGATAATACACCGGTATATGTCTTTCCGTTTGATGAAGGACCGGTTGGGCAACCAACGGCAACCAACAATTTGTTGAGCATGACACGAAATGGAGTTCCGTATACACAATCGTATTGTGGACCTACGGCATTAGATTCTGATGGTGACGGAATTCCGGATGCAGTGGATAACTGTCCGAATAAATTTAACCCGAATCAGAGTGATGTGGATGGCGATGGCGTTGGAGATGTTTGTGACAACTGTGTGTACACCTATAATCCAAACCAGGCTGATACAGATGGTGATGGTAGAGGAGATGTTTGTGACAACTGTATCAATAATCCGAATTACAATCAGATTGATACGGATGGTGATGGAAGAGGTGATGCTTGTGACAACTGTAGAACAATTTACAACCCGGGTCAGGAAGATGCTGATGGCGATGGTATTGGAGATGTTTGTGAAGGATTGGATCAGGGGCAAGGTACATCTGCGGAAGTTGGAACACCGGTTACAGCCTATCGTTTTGTAGGAGATAAAAACTACGAATTGTCGAACCATTTAGGGAACGTTCTTTCTGTAGTGACCGACCGTAAATTGTTAGGAATTTATGGACGAGGACGACTATTAATTCCAGACGTAGTTTCATACAATGATTACTATCCGTTTGGGATGCT